>NZ_JBHTYI010000027.1:0-62492 GCF_043656335.1 Peribacillus sp. NPDC056705
ACGCCGCCAGCGTTCGTCCTGAGCCAGGATCAAACTCTCCGAAGAAATGTTTGACTTGCTCATTCGCTTTTTTGATAGTGTGTGCTCACTTAAAATTTAACGTTGGCGCTTTGTTTTGTTCAGTTTTCAAAGAGCAATTTGTTTGTCGTATCTCTTAGCGACTTTAATATCTTAACACCTTATCATCACTTCGTCAATAACTTTTTAAAAAAAGTTTTTTTCATTCTTTTTCAAAAGCTATTACGTAGCAGCAACTTTTATAATATACCAGCGTACAAACCAATAGTCAATAGATTTTTTGAATATAATTCGATTTAAATATCATGACTGGTTCCGCTTGGATAAATTCGTTTTCCCCCTCATATACATCAGGCATTCTTCCTCGGTGCTCACCCTTTTAAACAGCCTGAAAAGGATATTATATTTCTCGTTTATTGCCCTTTTGACTAAGTGATCGATTCTGTCATCTTGCAAATCGAATAGTATTTCATCCATCTCTCTTTTTAAAAGGTACTCCAATTCCATCTTTTCTTTGTCATTAATCAATAAACCGAGCATGGTTCACACCTCCATCAGACAGCTTTCCCCATTCCCATGAATTTTATGAATTTTCAACGGATTTTTTTGCATAACAATAATCCTCGCGCATAAATTTGAAGACAAGAGTACTTTGGACAAGGGGATGGATTAATGAAATTTTTCATGGTGCTTCAGGCCAAGAACATTAAATATTATTCGTTAATTTTGCTTACGGCACTTTTTACCGCTTGGTTTCTTTTTGTACAAAACATTCTTCATGCCCCCGTTTTTTCTACAGAAGATGGGCCGAAAGCGGTTTATAAAGGGGAAAAGAATGTTGCGATCACGTTCAATATTGGCTGGGGTGATGAGAAAGCCGCCCCAATAATAGAGACATTAAAAAGAGAAAAAATTAAATCCGCCACTTTATTCCTCGCGGGATCTTGGGCTGAACGTCATCCGGACATTGTAGCTGAAATTGTGAAAGAAGGATATGAAATCGGCATGCTTGGTTACGATTATAAAGATTATTCCGAAATGGAAGATCAAGAAATCATCCGGGATATTTCTAAAGCCCAGGAGGCATTTAAAAAACTTAATGTAAAGAACATAGAACTTTTACGTGCTCCCACCGGCCACTTTGATAAACGCCTCTTAAAGATCAGCGAGAATTTCGGATATACCGTTGTCCACTGGAGCATCGATTCAAAGGATTGGACCAATCCAGGTGTGGATCGGATCGTTCAGAACATCACCAAGGCCCAAAAGGGTGATATCATCTTATTACATGCTTCAGACTCCGCAAAACAAACGAATAGGGCTTTACCGGAGTTACTAAGTGAACTTCGATCAAAAAATTTAAACTTCGTTAACGTTTCAGAGATGATTTCCAATTCATCGGCAAGCAGTGAGGAAATCCGCTGACTGAAAAAACTGCGTACTAATGGTCTCCAAAACCTTTAGTACGCAGTTTTTATGTTTTGATTTCCTTATGTATGGACCCACTTACAAATAGGTTAGCTGCCTTTCCCTAGTTCACCGGCTTTCATCTTTCCCTTTGCCGGAGTTTGCTTACTCCCTCTCTTATTGGCCAATTCCCTTTGTGAACGTTGAATCAATTTGCTCAGAACCAATAATTGATAAGCATTGCAGGCTAACAACGGAAACAGCATGAAGTAAAGCCAGCTTTCATCATTGGCACTTAGGACAGGTATCCACTCCAAAACCGTGACCACGACCATGAAAAATAAGGCGGGTATGAACGACTGTTTATTCGTTTGTTTCATTTTGAAATATGCTGTAATAAGCCCTGCGGCCAATACAACCAATGCTAACACGATGTAGGAACTGATCCCCTCGCCTGAACCAAAGCTGAGATATCGCAGGTAAACAAGATCGAATACAACAAAAAGAATGAGTACAAGTTGAACGGCATTCCATAAGGAAGCGCTTTTAAATATCCCCAGACCAAAACGATGTATCGTTAAATAGGCAAAAAAGCCAGCTTGGCTTATGACACTGAAAATTAATCCAACACCGAATAACCAAATAAAAGTTGATAGGATGGCACTGACTTCAAAAGAAGAAAAATAAGGCTTAAACTCACTCCACCGAGCCAAGAACCCTACAACTCCGCCCGTTACACCACCGATAAGCAATGTTGTTAAAAACAATTTAACTAAGTTACGGCTGTTCATTGTTTTCCTCCATACATTTCTATTTCATTTCCTTAATTGTACCAACCAAATTTGGAAAAATCCACTTATTCCACCAAGGAATAATATCACCGATTGGAACCATATTAACAGTAAGAAGGATGAAAGGGGCCCTGCGTATGAGAGTGGGAGTTGCTTTGCTTTTCACGTCATTCTTGCTCGTTTGTTCCGGTTGTGCGCAAAATGGAGCAGGCGCAGAAAAAATGGATTATGAAGAGACAAAGAAAATGATCGTTGATATCTTGAAGACAGATGATGGAAAAAAAGCCATCCAGGATATCATTACTGATGATAAAACGAAAGCTGAACTTATTATGGATTCGGAAGACATTAAGAAATCCATTGAAGATATGGTCACTTCAGATAAAGGGAAGGAATTTTGGAAAAAAACATTTAATGACCCGGAATTTGCTTCCGCTTATGCTAAAGCATTGGAGGGCGAACATAAAAAGGTATTGAAGGACTTAACTGCTGATCCTCAGTATCGTGGAATGCTCATGGAAATAATGAAAGAACCGGATATGGAAAAAGAAATGAATAAGTTATTAAAAACCAAGGAGATGCGGTCGATCTATAAAGATCTGATCATCGAAACTATGGAGAGTCCCCTCCTTCAAGCGAAAATGCAAGAGAAATTGGATAAAGCTGCTACTAAAGCAGTAGAGAAGGAGAAAAAGTAAAAAGAGGCTGATTCCAATCGGAATCAGCCTTCTTTTCATTGTAGTTTTTCAATAACCTTTTTGGCAATATCTTCATAAATCCTACCGAGTCTATGGTCCGCTGCGTAAATGGATGGAGCAAAGTCCTCTTCGTTCCAATCTGGCTGCTGCAGGGGAAGTTGGCCTAAAACTTCCGTACGAAGCTCTTCTGCAAGCTTCTTGCCGCCGCCTTTTCCGAATACGTACTCTTTTTCACCGGTCGTTTTACTTTCGAAGAATGACATATTCTCTATGACACCGATGACTTCGTGTTCTGTCTTGATGGCCATGGCACCAGCTCTTGCCGCAACGAAGGCTGCAGTCGGATGCGGTGTCGTAACGATGATTTCCTTACATGAAGGGAGCATCGTATGAACGTCCAAAGCAACATCTCCTGTGCCCGGCGGTAAGTCAAGGACCAGATAGTCCAAATCTCCCCATTCCACTTCATTAAAGAAACTGTTAAGCATTTTACCGAGCATCGGTCCTCTCCAGATGATCGGAGCGTTATCCTCTACAAAAAAGCCCATTGAGATAACTTGAACGCCAAACCGTTCTACAGGAATGATTTTTTCCCCGCGCACAACCGGTCTTTTTGTTATCCCCATCATATCAGGTACACTGAATCCATAAATATCGGCATCAACCAGTCCGACCTTTTTACCCAAACGAGCAAGTGAAGTAGCGAAATTCACTGAAATCGTGGATTTTCCCACTCCGCCTTTACCACTGGCGATCGCGATGAATTGTGTTTTGCTGTTAGGTCCAAGCAAACCTTGGTCCGCTTCATCCTGAGGAATACTCTCACGATGCTTGGCTAACTCCTCTTCTGAAAGCTCCGTGAAACGGATACCTACCGATTCCGCTCCGTTCGTTTTCAGCAAGTCCACAACTTCCGATTGCATTTGCATTTGTTCGGCAGTCCCTGTTTTTGCAATCGCAAGTTTAACGCTTACATGATTCTTTTCAGGTTTTATTTTGATTTCTATAATTCCATTTGTCTCTTCAAGGTTTTTATGTAGAAAAGGGTCTTTAAGATCCTTTAATAAATTCAGTACTTTCTCTTCTGTTAACAAGTCGAGCACCCCTTTGAATTTTATTTTCCCATTTTTCAGTATAACATATTACTGTAAGAAAGCTCATTATCTGCCCCCGCCCATAGTAAAAAGGCCTTGTACCTTACAAGACCCAGACATCACTCTTCATCCGATATTTTTTCCTCTGTAAAGTACCGTAAAATACCCATATAAATCGAACCGGCAACCTTTTCTTGATACTTATCACTGATAAGGCGTTCCCTTTCTTCGGAATTGGAAAGAAATCCAATTTCCACAAGCGCCCCCGGTTTCTTGGCATAATTCAGCAAATACACATGGTTAATCGTTTTTGCATCACGCTTTGTATTTTCCAGGTTTCTTATGATTTCAGTCTGAATGAATTTTGCCACCTGTTCATTTTCCTCAAACCTGTTTGTATAAAAAGTCTGGGCACCTTTCGATGACGCTGATGGAAAAGAGTTCAAATGAATGCTTAAGAATAAGTCCGCTTCCGAATCATTGATCATTTCAACCCGATTCCGTAAGTCCTCCTGTTTTCGCTGGCGGACCCCCTTTGTATTTCCCTGTGCCAAATCCTCGTCCTTCTCACGTGTCATGATGACAAGGGCACCCTGTTCCTGTAAATAGTCCCTGACCTTTAGTGAAACGGAAAGGGCAATTTCCTTTTCCATAACCTCTTGTACATTTGCCCCGCCGTCCATCCCACCGTGACCTGCATCCAGAATGATGACCTTCCCTGCCAACGGAAGGTTCCAGGAGTCCCAAGAATCATCTTCAACAAATTTAAAAGTCACAATTAAAAAAAGGACAAATAATCCCATAGCTATCCCTGTATATTTCAGCTTTCTGCGCATGACCGTTCCCCCTCCATGATCTCTCTACTAAAAAGTATGGGACAAACCATGAAATTAGAACAAGGAATGGGGTTTTGGCCTTTCTAATGCAGTTTCATTTTATATCGTTTTTCTCCAGTCTTAAAGCCGTCCAGCCACCAATCCCCAACAAACCCTTCACAACAATAAAACAAACCTTCATCGAAAGCTTTATTCGCTGTAACTTCCCGCCAATACAAAATAAAGTTAAAAAGAGTATCGACCAAAAACTTCTCTTCCTTCCAGCACCTGGACCTTACATCTTCTTCCGACTCACCATAATAGCCAAACTTACTATAGTTTGCTCCTAATAAATACGCCTCGATGGCAACATCAAAATAGCCTTCCTCCAAAACATCCATCAAATCCTGGCCGAAGTAACGCTTAATCCTTCCCTTCATGTCTTCGATGGAAAGTTCCCTTAGCAGCCTGCGTTCGAACTTCAATTGCCTTACCCTTTGCATCTCCTGTAAACCTAATATCACAGCCATAATTCACCTCCGGGGCAATTCCCCATTTACCAAAATTATTTCCCAAGACATAATTTAGTTTTAGCGTTCTATTTTGAACCATTCATTTATTCCATTGGCAAAAAATGATGAGGATAGGTTCGGCGGGTACTTGAAAAAGTTTATCGATATGCAAAATATAAGAAGCCTGTTAAAGTGCAGACTGCACAAGATACTTAATGTTAGAAAACTTCTGGTTTTCTCCACTAACACGCCACTCAGGCAGCTGCCCGAGGCTGACCTTGCCGACTTGGGTCGCTCCCTGCGCATGTCTATTTGTCTGTTAAGATAAAAAGGACATCCATGGTTAACGGATGTCCTTTTCCTAAATGATATAACATTTTATAATAGCGAATTCTTTTAATACCCGTTCACTTAGTATGATGTCTTTTTTAACTTCCTGAGGATCAGAGCGCAGTACAACATCCAAAGGTGGTGCAACTCAAAGTTAGAAATGGCTTCCTATTTTTGTTCCACTTTATATCAGTCCGGCTCTTTTCTTTAATCGACCAGCAAGCGGCACTACAATTATTCCGGCTATTACGACCTGCATCAAGTTTCCGGGGATGGAGCCAAATGGCTGTATCCAGTTACCATAAAGGATAACTTCGACAAAATAGTAGCCGACGATTTTAATAATCAATGCAACGGCAACGGCCATGGTGTATACCCATTCTCTTTTGCCCGGTACCTTTTCGGATATAAGGCCGGCTAGAAAGCCCATTGCACCTACAATGACGAATGTAAACGGTGCCCATGCTGCCCAACCAGAGAAAAGATCGAAGAAGGCCATACCGAAGGCGCCTGCTATCGCTCCTGTTTTTTTGCCATAAACGAAAGCAGCTATAAAAAGGGGAACGTTACCTAGATGGATCAGGCCGCCGTTACCCATTATTGGGAGCTTGATGTTAATGAACATTGTCGCTACAAGAGTTAATGCAATGAATAGCGCATTGATGACCAAGGTTTTTGTTTTAGTTGTTTCAATCGGTGAGTATGTTGAATTCATATGAAGTCCTCTTCTTTTTTTAACTATTATCATACTCCTAAACAGGAACTTAATAAATATGGATTTTACAAAAAATTCTGTATTACATCTGAAGCCCCCTCACCGCGACGTTTCATTTACATGGAGTCTAGAAGACTGGATGCATGGCATGATATACCAGGAACATTCAAACGTTTTGGGATCATTACACTCTGTACATTGAATAAATTTGGTTGGCCATATAATCCGAACTAAAATGAAGCCCCTTTCTTAACCACCATATTATGATGCCTACCAATGAGGCCGTTTTAATATCAATGTCAACATAATCAGCAGGCAAATCCTTTTTGGTGTTCTTCCTTCTTATTTCTACTAATTGCTTCAATAATGAAAACAATTGTTCCTCAAATTGATTCGTCTTAAATAAAATAAGTAAATAATTTCGATGGATATATAAATAATCAAGTAATTGAGTAAGCTGTTGTTTTTCTGATAAATCTTTCGCATGTATTAAAGCAAAAATTTTATCAGAAAGCTCCTTTAAAATCTCATCGGTGATTTGCGTTAGTAAATCTTGAATATCCTGATAATGTAGGTAAAATGTTGTTCGGTTTAATCCTGCTTTGGCTGCGATTTTCTGAACCGTTAAATTTGAAATGGCAGGGTCCTCGGATAAGAGACCAATGACAGCGTTCTTAAACATTTCTCTTGACCGAATTGTACGAGGATCTTTTTTAATAGACATTTTTAACTCCTTTATAGATTTTCTTTGACTTCCTCAACAGCATATATTCCTATGTCGATTAGTGAACATTTTCAAGAAAACTGTTCATGGTAAGCAACATATATTTTTGTTACCATCGATTTTATCGACACAATGTTGAGAATGCAAGTCAAAAATAAAGGAGTTTACGAATGAAAAATGATATTTCAGAAAGAAATAAAAAAATTTTATTAATTGTACTGATTGCCGGCTGTTTCTTATCGACATTAAATCAGACTTTATTAAATGTTGCATTGAGTGGTTTAATGGACGTATTTCATGTTACAGCTGCGACTGTACAATGGTTATCGACTGGATTTATGCTGGTGAACGGTGTTTTAGTACCGATTACGGCTTTTTTAATGAAACGCTTTACAACAAGGCAGCTATTTATTAGCTCGATGTTCTTTTTGTTAATCGGATCTGCACTTTCTGCATGTGCGGAGAATTTTGGCATGCTGTTAACGGGAAGAATGATTCAAGCAATTGGTGCCGGGATTATAATGCCTCTAATGATGACAGTCATTTTATATTTATATCCTAGTGAAAAGCGTGGAAGCATTATGGGGACAATCGGATTTGCGATAATATTTGCTCCAGCCATAGCTCCTACATTATCTGGTTTTATCATTGAATATGTTTCATGGAGATGGTTATTTATTGGGTTAACCCCATTTATAATAATCGTCATTGTTCTAGCGTTCAAATATTTAATGAATGTTGCAGAGACAACAAAAGCAAAATTAGATATCACTAGCGTCATTTTATCAACGATTGGTTTTGGCAGCATATTATTTGGATTTAGCAGCGCAGGAAGCAAGGGATGGGATAATCCCGTTATCATCACTGCAATAATCGCCGGAATAATCGTGACGGCTCTATTCTGTTTACGTCAAATGAAATCCAGCGATCCATTATTGAATTTATCTGTATTTAAGTACAAGGTTTTCACGCTCACTTCTTTCATCAATGTACTAATTACGATGATTATGTATGCGGATTTAATTCTTTTACCAATTTACTTGCAAAATGGCCGAGGTTTTACAGCATTTGAAGCAGGTTTACTGTTATTGCCTGGAGCTGTGATTAATGCCTTCTTGTCCCCTGTCACTGGTAAAATGTATGATAAACACGGTGCTAAACCACTCTTTATTTCAGGTTTAATATTAATCATTGTTTCGATGTGGGGAGTCATAGATATAAACGAATCCACAACCTATATCTATATAATGGTCCGTACCATTATATTACGAATTGGATTAAGCTTCATTACCATGCCTTTAAATACAGCAGGGCTGAATGCTTTACCAAGAGAATTGGGTTCACATGGTTCAGCTGTTAATAATACCATTCGCCAATTGTCAGGTGCTATTGGAACAGCAGTTGTCATCACAGTGTATACAATGCAAGCAGCTTCACATGCCTCTGAGCTATCCATGCAAAATGAAAACATTACAGCAATACAACTAGAGGCATTAGCTTCTATCTTCGGCTCAAGTGATGCCTATGTTTTTATGTTAATCCTATCTTTTGTGGCGTTAATTTTTGCATGCTTTATGCCGAAAAAAGCCGCAATTAAAAAAAGTGAAAGTGAATAATCTAACTATAATCGATAACAATAGGATCAGTTTAATAAAGCATATCCGGGATATCCCGGGTATGCTTTATTATTTTTAAAATATAAATCCATGGAGCGTGTAATCATAATCGGACAAAAAAGACTCCCAACCGAAATGGTTGAGAGTCTTTGAAACGGTAATAGAATTAACGTTTTGAGAACTGAGGTGCACGACGTGCGCCTTTAAGACCGTATTTTTTACGTTCTTTCATACGTGGGTCACGAGTTAGTAAACCAGCAGTTTTAAGAGATGGACGGTATTCTGGATCAACTTGTAGCAATGCACGAGCGATACCGTGACGGATTGCTCCAGCTTGACCAGTGTATCCACCACCGCTAACGTTTACTAAAACGTCGTAATTTCCAGTAGTTTCTGTTGCAACTAGTGGTTGGTTAACAACTTCACGTAATGCTGCGAAAGGAATATATTCATTGATGTCACGACCGTTAATAACGATGCGACCTTCGCCTGGTACTAAACGTACACGAGCTACTGAGCTCTTACGGCGACCAGTACCATAATATTGAACTTGTGCCAAGATAGTAACCTCCTTAGTAATTATCCGCGTAATTCGTATACTTCTGGTTGTTGAGCAGCGTGTGGGTGCTCAGCTCCAGCGTATACGTGTAATTTTTTGTAGATTTGACGACCAAGAGAATTCTTTGGAAGCATACCTTTGATAGCAAGTTCAAGCATTCTCTCAGGGTAGTTTGTACGCATTTCAAGAGCAGTTCTAGTTTTAAGACCGCCTGGATGCATAGTGTGACGGTAATAAATTTTGTCTGTCAATTTTTTACCAGTCAAGTGGATTTTTTCAACATTGATAAGAATTACATGATCACCAGTGTCAATGTTCGGTGTAAAAGTTGGTTTATGTTTACCACGTAAGATGGATGCTACTTCAGTAGAAAGGCGACCTAAAGTTTTGCCTTCAGCGTCAATCACATACCATTTACGTTCTACTTCATTAGCTTTCGCCATAAATGTCGTACGCATGGTTAACCTCCTAAAAAACTTTTTAATTTTTTATATTTATTTTCAATCACAATAAACTTCCGGGGCTTATCGTGGGATTAAAATACATACCATATTATATTAACTTCTCCCAGTTTCATTGTCAAGGGAATGTTACACTAGGATAAGTTGTCTATAAAACACTCTCTGCAACTCCATGAAAAGATCAGTATAGCGCCAAACCGCTCCATTACTGATTTCATTCCGTTCCCGGTTGTAAAAAAACTGGTATCACTTCAAAAAAAATTATTTGTAAAATACTTTCCATAAATATAATCCTTGGGCAGGCGCAGTTTTCCCTGCAAAACTGCGGTCCTTTTTGTCCAAAATTCCACTCATGTCACGGGGTGACATTTTGCCGCTGCCGACATCCAGGAGCGTCCCAACCAAGATACGGACCATATTATACAAAAATCCTTCGCCAACGAAGCGGAAAACCATGAATCCATCGCTCTCTTCAAAATCCATTTCTTTTATGGTTCGAACTTTATCGACCACTTCCGTTTTTGCCGAACAAAAACTTGTAAAGTCATGTGTCCCTATCAAATAGGAGATTGCTTCCCTCATCGCCTCCCCATCTAATGGGTAGGGATAATGATAGGCGTAATTTCTTTGGAACGGGTCCCGTAGTTTCGAACGGGCGATGATATAACGGTACTCTTTCCCCGTCGTATGGAACCTCGCATGAAAATCGTCAGGCACGATATCGACTTCCAGAACGATGATATCGGTCGGAAGAAGGGCACTGAAGGCCTTTACCCAATTTTCAGTAGGGAATGTAAGCGGCGATTCAAAGTGAAGTACTTGCCCCTTTGCATGGACCCCTGAGTCTGTCCTGCCTGAAGCAGTCACTTTTATAATTGTGCCTTTATGCATTTGGGCCAATACTGCCTCGAATTCACTTTGTATGGTGCGTTTCTCTGGCTGCACCTGATAACCAGCAAAATCCGTGCCGTCATAAGCGATCACACATTTATATTTTGGCATAGTTCTCTTCCTTATTATGAACGTAATAAAAATAACATGACCGTTAGAACGCCTATTGAGACCATCAAAAGACTATCACTCGTCTTCCAGTCCAATTGGCGATATTTCGTGCGGCCTTCCCCGCCACGGTATCCTCTTGACTCCATGGCAGTTGCCAATTCCTCCGCCCGTTTGAATGAACTTACAAATAGAGGAACAAGCAGCGGTACAATCGATTTAACCCTGTCCTTTATCGGGCCAGATGAAAAATCAACTCCCCTTGCAGTTTGGGCCTTCATGATTTTTTCCGTTTCCTCCATTAGCGTTGGAATGAATCGAAGGGCAATGGACATCATCAATGCCAGTTCATGTACAGGCATCTTCCACTTTTTCAAGGGTCCCAACAGCTCTTCCATTCCATCTGTAATGGATATCGGCGATGTCGTCAAAGTTAAAAGTGACGTAACAAGGATTAGTAAAGTAAATCTAACGGATATGAAAAAACCTTGAATCAGACCGCCTTCATAGATTTCAAACCAACCGTATTCAAAAAGCAATTCCCCTTCTTTCGTAAAAAATATATGGAGAAGGAATGTGAATACGATCAAGAAAAAGATTGGTTTTAACCCATTATAAAGATAACGAAGCGGTATTTTGGAAAGACTGATCAAAAGGATGGTGAATACAGCAAGCAACCCGTAAGAAACGACATTATTCGCCAAAAAGACGACACAAACAAACAGGAACACGAGGAGCAATTTAGCCCTTGGGTCCATCTTGTGCATCAGTGAATTTGCAGGGACATAACGCCCGATAATCATTTTATCCAGCATCAGCGGTTCCCCCGTTTCATGGCTTTATCTATTTCTATCGCTAAATCACCGATATTAAGACACGGATGATCAAATCGGACACCAAGTTCCTTCTGGAGCTTCAGCTGAAAACGGACCGTATCAGGAACATCCAGGCCAAGCTCCATTAATTGTTCCGGCTCCGAAAAAATTTCCTGGGGGGTTCCTTTTTTGAACACCGTACCCTTGTGCATGATAATGATGTCATCCGCGTACTTGGCTGCATCCTCCATGCTATGTGTTACAAGAATCGTTGAAATTCCCCTTGCTTTATGCAAATCATAAAACATATCCATGATCTCTTTGCGTCCTCGCGGATCCAGTCCCGCTGTGGGCTCATCAAGCACCAATACTTCGGGTTCCATGGCAAGTACCCCAGCAATGGCCACCCGTCGCATTTGTCCGCCGGATAAGTCGAATGGAGATTTTCCAAGAATTTCCTCATTCAATCCGACTTGCGCGATTGCCTTCCTGGCCAGTTTCTTAGCATCGATTTCTGAAACGCCAAAATTCATTGGTCCGAAACATATATCCTTTTCAACCGTTTCATCAAATAACTGATGTTCCGGAAACTGAAAAACTATTCCAACCTTTTGTCTTATTGGCCGCAAAGCCTTTTCTTTTCTTCCGGCTTCAATCGTCCGATCCCCAATGAAAACTCGACCCTTCGTCGGTTTTAAAAGAGCATTCAAATGCTGCAGTAGCGTGGACTTCCCGGACCCTGTATGCCCGATGATTGCGGTATAGGTTCCCGGCTCCATTGAAATATTGACATCATGAAGGGCTAGATGTTCAAAAGGAGTATTCACCTGATAGCGGTATTCTACATCATCGAGTGTAATTCGCATAAATCCTTCACCAACTCTTCCTCTGTCAAATGCCCATCAACTACACGAACACCATTTTTTTGTAACTCCTTGGTTAGTTTCACTGAAAAGGGAATATCCAGACCAAGGGCAATCAATTCTTCCTCTAACTCAAAAATGTCCTGAGGCGGTCCTTCACGATATAACCGACCTTGGTTCATGACTATCATTCGATCAGCTTTGGCAGCTTCCTCAAGGTCATGGGTGATTGATATGACAGTGATCTCGTTTTCCTGTTTCAATTCCCTAACTGTTTCAAGCACTTCTTCACGGCCTCTTGGGTCAAGCATGGAGGTTGCTTCATCTAAGATGATTATGTCTGGCTGCAGGGCTATTACACCTGCTATGGCCACTCTTTGCTTTTGACCGCCGGATAGATGGTGCGGCTCTTGATTAAGAAAGGCATTCATTTTAACCTTATTTAACGCACCATGAACACGCTCCACCATAACCTGCTGAGAAACACCGGCGTTTTCTAAACCAAAAGCCACATCATCCTGAACTGTAGTGCCTACAAATTGATTATCTGGGTTTTGAAAGACCATGCCAATTTTCTGGCGAACATCCCAAACGGATTCTTCTGTCAAAAGTTGATCATTAATCGTAATGGTACCTGAGTTAGCGAACTGAAGACCATTCAGTAACTTTGCTAATGTCGACTTGCCAGAGCCATTATGTCCGACAATCGCAAGCCACTCCCCCTGATGAATATCAAAAGAAACATCATCCAAGGCGTTTCGAGACTGACCCTCATATTTAAAAACAATATTATTTAAAGAAACCAGCTTCTTCATTATGTGGCCCTCCTCATCCTCGACTGCACTCGTCTAAACTAAACTCTGCTCAATCAATATACAGTAGTTTTCTTTCTGAAAATATAAAAAAACGCTGCACCCCTTCCACCGAAAGAATTTTCGGTAAATTAAGAGCAGCTAACAGCGGGCCTGTTACGAAAAACAGGTTATCTTATAATCGCTTATCAAAAGCGGGAAGGGATGCTTGAGCTAGACGTGAAGGCTCCCTGCATAATACAGGTTCCGCCAGCCATCGTAACACTCAATGCGAATTTCTAGATGACAGAATTTCTATTTAAAAAAAGAAAAAGGGCATAGAACAAGTGAGTATATTCATTTGTCCCGCCCTTTTTCATCGTTGTTATTAAACTAATTCAATAACCACGACTGGTGCACCGTCACCGCGGCGTGGACCAACTTTCATGATACGAGTGTATCCACCTTGACGTTCTTCATAACGTGGAGCCACGTCACTGAATAGTTTTTGAAGGGCATCTGTGCCATTCTCAGCGTCAGCGATTTCGTTACGGATGAAAGATGCAGCTTGACGGCGTGCATGCAAGTCACCACGTTTACCAAGAGTGATCATTTTATCTACTACAGAACGTAATTCTTTTGCACGTGCTTCAGTAGTTTCAATGCGCTCATGGATAATAAGATCCGTAGCTAAATCACGAAGTAATGCTTTACGTTGTGCGCTAGTGCGTCCTAACTTTCTGTAACCCATTAGAGATTCCCTCCTTTGTTGAAGTTCTATATTGTGTGTCTATAACAAGGCTCACAACATAATGGATTGATCCGCCATGTTATCAGTCGTCTTTACGAAGACCTAAGCCTAATTCTTCTAGTTTCGCTTTCACTTCTTCAAGTGATTTACGTCCTAGATTACGTACTTTCATCATATCTTCTTCCGTTTTATGAGCTAGCTCTTGAACGGTATTGATTCCAGCACGTTTCAAGCAGTTGTAAGAACGAACAGAAAGGTCTAATTCTTCGATCGTCATCTCTAGAACTTTTTCTTTTTGATCTTCTTCTTTTTCAACCATGATTTCAGCATTTTGAGCTTCATCGGTTAAACCAACAAAGATATTTAAATGCTCTGTTAAAATCTTAGCTCCAAGTGCTACCGCTTCTTGCGGACCAGTACTGCCATCAGTCCAAACATCGAACGTTAACTTGTCAAAGTTAGACAACTGTCCAACACGTGTATTTTCAACTTGGAAAGATACGCGTGAAACTGGAGTGTAAAGAGCATCGATTGGAATTACACCAATTGGCTGGTCTTCTCTCTTGTTTTGAACAGCAGGAGTGTAGCCGCGGCCGCGACGTGCAGATAAACGCATACGCATATGACCGTTTTTACCAATTGTAGCAATATATAAATCCGGATTAAGAATTTCTACATCACTATCATGAGTGATATCAGCAGCCGTGATGACTCCGTCACCTTGAACGTCAATTTCCAGCGTCTTCTCTTCATCAGAGTAAATCTTAAGAGCTAGTTTTTTCACATTAAGAATGATAGATGTTACATCTTCCACGACGCCTTCAATTGTTGAGAACTCATGTAGCACTCCATCAATTTGTATAGCTGTGACAGCAGCACCTGGGAGTGAGGATAAAAGGATACGACGGAAGGAGTTACCCAATGTAGTACCATACCCACGCTCTAGTGGCTCTACGACGAATTTACCGTATTTGGTATCGTCGTTGTTTTCAACCGTTTCGATTTTTGGTTTTTCTATTTCGATCATCAATAAACCCTCCTTCAAAACGTCAAAACCCCGGCAAGTAAACGAAGTCACTTAAACCGAAATTCCCCATGTATACGTTCCCGCTGTGCGCAACAACTGAAAATTAATCCTCTGTAAGAACGCAAACTCAGTATTATATCCCATTATTGACAGGAATACAAAATCTATACAGAAAAATTAAACACGGCGACGTTTTGGTGGACGGCATCCGTTATGTGGAACTGGAGTTACATCTTTAATTGCAGTTACTTCTAGGCCAGCAGCTTGAAGTGCACGAATAGCAGCCTCACGTCCAGCACCAGGTCCTTTAACTGTAACTTCAAGAGTTTTCATACCATGTTCAATTGATGTTTTAGCAGCTGTTTCAGCAGCCATTTGTGCAGCGAATGGAGTGGATTTACGAGATCCACGGAATCCTAAAGCTCCAGCACTTGACCAAGAAATAGCATTACCATGAGAGTCAGTGATCGTAACGATAGTGTTATTGAATGTTGAACGAATATGAGCAATACCAGTTTCTATATTCTTTTTCACACGACGTTTACGTGTATTAGTTTTACGTGCCATGAAAAGTAACCTCCTTTACTAATTATTTTTTCTTGTTAGCTACAGTACGACGAGGTCCTTTACGCGTACGAGCATTGTTTTTTGTATTTTGACCGCGAACAGGAAGACCACGACGGTGACGTAAACCACGGTAAGAACCGATTTCCATTAAACGTTTGATGTTTAGGGAGATTTCACGACGAAGGTCGCCTTCTACTTTAAGCTTGTCAATGATATCACGAATTTTGTTCAATTCGTCTTCCGTTAAGTCACGAACGCGAGTTTCTTCAGAAACGCCTGCTTCTGCAAGAATCTTGATCGCTGTTTGTTTTCCAATACCATATATATATGTTAATGAGATAACAATACGTTTGTCACGGGGAATATCTACTCCAGCAATACGTGCCATGCTTGAGTGCACCTCCTTCTATTTAGCCTTGTTTTTGTTTATGTTTAGGGTTTTCGCAAATAACCATAACTTTACCTTTTCTGCGGATAACTTTACACTTTTCGCAGATTGGTTTGACTGATGGTCTGACTTTCATTGCTATCTAACCTCCTTATACAGATCGGAGCGTAACCGGATTATTTGAACCGGTATGTGATTCTGCCGCGAGTTAGATCATACGGGGAAAGCTCAACCGTAACTTTATCTCCAGGCAAAATGCGAATAAAGTGCATACGAATTTTACCGGATACATGAGCTAAAACAGTATGACCATTTTCTAATTCTACCTTAAACATTGCATTTGGCAAAGTCTCTTGTACTGTGCCTTCTACTTCAATTACATCATCTTTCGCCATTAAAGTGATTCTCCCTTCTCTATGCGTGAACCTATTAAAGGTGCACATCTTTCCGTCAACATTACTACAGTCCAATTATCCTCATAAGTCTTAAAATTCTGCATCAAGTATTCACCATTTTGTAGAACCAGGCTTTAACTGAGGACCTTTATCAGTTGGACCGAAATGAGGATTTTATGGGTCCTCATGTAAGTCTTGACCGATTCCGTGACCGACATACTCTCGAAATAGAGAAGCAATTAGTCTCGACATAGGTTTGAATAGCATGGGAGATGTTTGAAAGGCGCACGCCTGACATAGCTTCTTTCAACCCTCTATATCACGACTCTTTAGGAATCCCAATAGAGTCACTGCATTTCTTCATCAATTTTGCCGACCGGATATGTCCATGAAGATCACTTAAAAAGTAATCGC
Organism: Peribacillus sp. NPDC056705; assembly: GCF_043656335.1. NCBI lineage: Bacteria > Bacillati > Bacillota > Bacilli > Caryophanales > Bacillaceae > Peribacillus > Peribacillus sp. NPDC056705. The sequence goes on from NZ_JBHTYI010000027.1 coordinate 16,751, forward strand.
CCAATTCAGGGAATACCAAGTACAAGAACCTGATTAATAAATGTGCGAATGCTCTCGCGAAATCCATTATACCCTTTGTATTATAGGAATGCACCAAGTTTAACTAGTAAGTTATAAAAATGGTATGAATTTCATAAATCAATACGAACGATTAATTTTGTAAAGCACCAAGCAACACATCAATATTTTCAAATACCTTATTAATATCTTGCTGTCCGTTAATGTTGACCAAGTATCCTTTTTCTCCGTAGAAATCAAGAAGTGGTTTGGTTTGTTTCAAATTCACATCTAAGCGATTTTGAACCGTTTCTGCATTATCGTCGGCACGTTGATATAATTCTCCGCCACAGCGGTCGCATACATCATCTTTTGCAGGAGGATTGAATACAAGATGGTATGTCGCACCACAAGATTTGCAAATACGACGTCCTGTCAATCTTTCCATTAAAATGTTTTTATCAACATCGATATTAATGACAAAATTTATTTTGCGATCTAAATCAGTTAGAATGCTTTCAAGTGCCTCTGCCTGTGCCACAGTACGTGGAAACCCATCAAGCAAAAATCCTTTTAGGCAGTCTTCCTTGCTTAAACGTTCACGTACGATGCCAATGGTAACTTCATCAGGTACCAATTCGCCTTTGTCCATGAATGATTTCGCCTTTAGACCTAATTCTGTTCCATCTTTGATAGCTGTTCGGAACATATCTCCAGTAGAGATATGAGGGATATTATATTTTTCTACGATTTGTTCAGCTTGAGTGCCCTTACCAGCACCCGGCAGACCCATTAAAACTAGATTCAATTTTCTTCCCCCTCAAACTCTATAATGGGTAAAGGGAACAAGGCGTTCCCAAAACTCATTACTTTATAAAGCCTTTATAGTGTCTCTTCACAAGTTGTGATTCCAGCTGCTTCATCGTATCAAGGGCAACCCCCACTACGATCAGCAAACTGGTACCGCCAATCTGTGCAGATTGAGGCAGATCAGCGAGCTTAATGAAAAATACCGGTAAAACGGCAATGATGGCCAAGAATATGGAGCCTACAAACGTCAAACGGTATAAAACACGTGTTAAATATTCTTGTGTACTCTTACCTGGACGAATCCCCGGCACATAGCCACCTTGCTTTTTCAAATTCTCAGCCATTTGTTCAGGGTTAACCTGAATGAATGCATAAAAATACGCAAAAGCAATGATAAGAGCAACATAGATGATCATACCAATTGGCTTGGTATAATCAAGATTTGCTGATATCCAACTAGTCACGCTGTTCTTTCCAAAGAAAGAAGCGATTGTAGTGGGAGTAATGATAAATGCCATTGCAAAGATTACCGGAATAACCCCCGCAGCATTTACTTTCAATGGTAAATGAGTAGACTGGCCACCCATTTGTGTACGACCTACCGCAGCACGTTTCGCATACTGAATAGGAATTTTACGTAATGCCTGCTGAATGAAAATAACAGCAACCACGATTGCTAATACTGCTAAAACAATGAGGATAATCGTTATGATTCGCAAGAATAATTGATCACCGGCATTTTCAAATTGTTGGGCGTAAATCTGATTTGCCGTATTAGGCAAACTAGCTACGATACCAGCAAAGATAATGATGGAAATCCCATTACCCACACCCTTAGCAGTGATCAGCTCCCCTAACCACAAAAGAAAAGCTGTTCCTGCCGTTAAGACAGTCGCAATAAGCAAGTATGTTGCAATTCCAGGATTTTCAATCAACTGGCCACCTGACATATTATTGAACCCATAAGACATACCAACTGCTTGGATGAATCCTAGGATAATAGTGAAGTAACGAGTGAATTGTGCTAATTTACGGCGCCCTGCTTCTCCTTGTTTAGACCATTCAGTGAACTTAGGAACAACATCCATCTGTAACAGCTGAACGATGATGGATGCCGTGATGTACGGCATGATACCCATCGCTAATATAGAAAAGTTTTGCAGTGCCCCGCCGCCAAAGGTATTTAAAAGGCCTATGACGCTCAGCTGGTCCTGTTCAGCGAGAAAATCGGCATTCACATGCGGTACAGGTATAAATGTACCGATGCGATAGACGATTAACATTAGAAGGGTAAAAATAATCTTATTCCTTATTTCACCCACGCGCATAAAATTGGAGATCGTGCGAAACATTAGATCACCTCTGTATTACCGCCAGCAGCTTCGATAGCTTCTTTAGCAGTAGACGAGAATTTGTGAGCTTTAACAGTAAGCTTTTTCTCAATGCTTCCTTTGGCAAGAATTTTGATTCCTGCTTTTTCTTTACTTACAACCCCAGTCTCAAGTAAAAGAGCTGGTGTTACTTCAGTACCGTCTTCGAAAAGATTTAACGTATCAAGATTCACGATAGCATAGTCTTTACGGTTGATGTTGGTAAATCCACGTTTAGGTAAACGTCTGAATAGAGGAGTTTGTCCCCCTTCAAATCCAAGACGCACACCGCCGCCGGAGCGAGCGTTTTGTCCTTTATGTCCTTTACCTGCTGTTTTACCGTTACCAGATCCAATACCGCGACCTTTACGTTTACGTTCTTTACGAGAACCTTCTGCAGCTTTTAACTCATGAAGTTTCATGTTGGCACCTCCTTGTTAAGTTAAAAATTATTTTATTGTTCTTTTACAGTAACAAGATGAGCAACTTTGGTAATCATACCGCGAATCGCAGGGTTATCTTCTTGGATAACCGTTTGATGCATTTTGCGTAAACCCAAAGTGTTAACTGTAACACGTTGATCTTCAGGACGACCAATTAAGCTGCGAGTGAGGGTAATTTCTAATTTATTAGCCATAATTCGATTTCCCTCCTTATCCTAACAGTTCTTGTACTGATTTTCCACGTAACTTAGCTACGTCTTCAGCACGTTTCAATTGCTTCAATCCTTCAATTGTTGCGCGAACCATATTAATAGGTGTATTAGTACCTAGTGATTTAGACAAGATATCGCTAACTCCGCCTAATTCAAGTACCGCACGAACAGGACCACCAGCAATTACTCCTGTACCTTCAGAAGCTGGTTTCAATAGAATGTGACCTGCGCCATAGCGACCGTTCACAAGGTGAGGAATTGTAGTACCAACCATTGGTACAGTAATTAGATTTTTCTTAGCATCCTCAATAGCTTTACGGATAGCATCCGGAACTTCTTGAGCTTTACCAGTACCAAATCCAACATGACCATTTTTATCACCAACAACAACTAGTGCAGTGAAACGGAAACGACGTCCGCCTTTAACAACTTTAGCTACACGATTTACTGTAACTACGCGTTCTTCAAGTTCTAATTTATTAGGATCAATGCTACGCATCTGTTATGTCCCTCCTTATCCATTAAAATTCTAAGCCGTTTTCACGAGCAGCGTCAGCCAATGCTTTTACACGACCATGGAAGAGGTAACCACCGCGGTCAAATACCACAGCTTTGAAACCTTTTTCAACAGCACGTTTCGCAATAAGTTCGCCAACTTTTTGAGCTGCTTCAGCATTGCTACTAGCTTCGATACCGATCTCTTTATCAAGAGTTGAAGCACTTGCTAATGTTACGCCTTTTGCATCGTCAATTAATTGTGCGTAAATGTGTTTGTTTGAACGAAACACATTTAAACGAGGACGAGCTTCTGTTCCAGAAAGCTTAGCACGTACACGCGCATGTCTTTTCTGACGAGTAGCATTTTTATCAAGCTTCGTAATCATTTACGTCACTCCTTTCGTTTACTTATGCGGCATTACTTACCAGTTTTACCTTCTTTACGACGAACGAATTCGCCTTCGTAACGGATACCTTTACCTTTATACGGCTCAGGCGGGCGAACATCACGGATATTAGCTGCTAGAGCTCCTACACGTTCTTTGCTTGCACCTTTGATGATTACTTTTGTATTAGAAGGAACTTCGACTTCAACGCCAGCTTCTGGCTCTATTTCTACAGGGTGGGAATATCCTACGTTAAGGATAAGCTTGTTACCTTGCTTTTGTGCACGGTACCCAACCCCAATAAGTTCAAGTGATTTTACAAAACCTGTTGATACACCTTCAACCATGTTAGAGATAAGTGCGCGAGTAGTACCGTGTAAAGAACGGTGAGCCTTCTCGTCAGACGGACGTGTAACAGTTAACACGTTCTCTTCAACAACGATTGAAAGGTCAGGATTGAATGATCTAGTTAATTCACCTTTAGGTCCTTTAACAGTTACTTCACTACCAGTAATAGTAACTGTTACGCCTGCAGGGATTTCAATAGGTTTTTTACCTATACGAGACATAATGTGCACCTCCATTCTTGTGAAAATGTATTACCAAACGTATGCTAAAACTTCTCCGCCAACTTGTTTAGAGCGAGCTTCCTTGTCTGTTAAAACTCCGTGAGAAGTAGAAACAATTGCGATACCTAAACCGTTAAGAACGCGTGGTACCTCTCCAGTTTTTGCATATACACGCAAACCAGGTTTGCTGATACGTTTTAGACCAGTGATAACACGTTCGTTGTTTGCACCGTATTTTAAGAAGATACGGATGATACCTTGTTTGTTGTCTTCGATTAATTCAAAGTCACGTACGAAGCCTTCACTTTTTAAGATCTCAGCGATTTCCTTTTTGATCTTTGAAGCAGGAACTTCCAGTTTTTCGTGACGAACCATATTCGCATTACGGATGCGAGTAAGCATATCTGCAATAGGATCTGTCATGACCATTATATTTTACCTCCTTCCCAAACTCGGGTTTTACCAGCTAGCTTTTTTAACGCCAGGAATTTGTCCTTTATATGCAAGTTCGCGGAAACAAATACGACAAAGTTTAAATTTACGTAATACAGAATGTGGACGTCCGCAACGTTCGCAACGTGTATATTCTTGTACTTTAAATTTCTGTTCGCGTTTTTGCTTTACGATCATAGACTTTTTAGCCACGATTTCGCCTCCCTTTATTTAGAGATTACTTTTGGAACGGCATTCCAACTTGAGTAAGTAGTTCACGAGCTTCTTCGTCAGTGTTGGCAGTCGTTACGATAACGATGTCCATACCACGAACTTTGCTCACTTTATCGTAATCAATCTCAGGGAAGATAAGTTGTTCTTTAACGCCTAATGTATAGTTCCCACGTCCGTCAAAGGATTTCTTTGAAACGCCGCGGAAATCACGTACACGCGGTAAAGATACAGATACTAGCTTATCAAGGAATTGATACATACGCTCTCCACGTAATGTAACTTTCGCTCCGATAGGCATACCTTCACGCAAACGGAAGCCTGCGATTGATTTTTTTGCTTTTGTTATAACTGGTTTTTGACCTGTGATCAATGTAAGTTCTTCAACAGCTGTATCCAAAGCTTTCGAGTTAGATACTGCGTCACCCACACCCATGTTAATAACGATTTTCTCAATGTTTGGTACTTGCATTACTGATTGATAGTTGAATTTACCCATCAATGACGGTGTAATTTCACTTTTGAATTTTTCTTTAAGGCGGCTCATTGCTTAGTGTACCTCCCTTCATTTATGACTTATTTATCTAAAGATTCACCTGAAATTTTAGCTACGCGTACTTTTTTACCATTTTCGATCTTATATCCAACACGAGTCGGTTTACCTGATTTAGGATCAAGTGGCATTACATTGGATACGTGAATAGCAGCTTCTTTACTGATAATTCCACCTTGTGGATTAAGTTGAGATGGCTTGGAATGCTTTTTCACGATGTTAATTCCTTCAACAAGCACACGATTTTGTTTCGGATATGCAGAAAGAATTGTTCCTTGTTTGCCTTTGTCCTTACCAGAGATGACTACGACTTTGTCACCTTTTTTAACATGCATTAGCTTGGCACCTCCTTGAAAGGCTTTATACAAATTTTACATATTATAGAACTTCTGGAGCAAGAGAAACGATCTTCATGAAACTATTGTCACGTAATTCACGAGCAACAGGTCCAAAAATACGTGTTCCACGTGGGCTCTTATCGTCACGGATAATTACACATGCGTTTTCATCAAAACGAATGTAAGAACCGTCAGGACGACGCATACCACGTTTTGTACGGACAACAACAGCCTTAACGACTTCACCTTTTTTAACAACGCCTCCTGGTGTTGCCTGTTTAACTGTACAAACGATGATATCACCGATGTTTGCAGTTTTACGGCCAGAACCACCTAGGACTTTAATTGTTAGCACTTCACGAGCACCAGAATTGTCAGCGACTTTTAAACGAGATTCTTGTTGAATCATGTACGGTACCTCCCTTCGGAATTAGCTTAATCCGAACTATATTAAATGATTACTGCTTTTTCTACTACTTCTACAAGACGGAAGCGTTTTGTAGCTGAAAGTGGACGAGTTTCCATGATACGTACTACGTCGCCTGCTTTAGCTTCGTTTAGCTCGTCATGAGCTTTAAACTTTTTAGAGTATTTAACGCGTTTACCGTATAAAGAATGCTTTTTATAGGTTTCTACAACTACTGTAACTGTTTTATCCATTTTGTCGGATACTACGCGTCCAGTGTAGATTTTGCGTTGGTTGCGTTCGCTCATTCTGCAAACCTCCATTCATTATCGATTAGTGACACCGATCTCTCTTTGACGAACAACTGTTTTCATACGAGCAATCGATTTGCGAACTTCACGGATGCGAGCTGTATTTTCAAGTTGTCCAGTAGCTAACTGGAAACGAAGATTAAATAGTTCTTCTTTAAGAGATTTTAGTTTTTGTTCAATTTCAGCAGTGGTTAGATCTTTGATTTCATTAGCTTTCATTTGTTTCACCACCAATTTCCTCTCTTTTTACAAACTTGCATTTGATTGGAAGTTTGTGTGCTGCAAGGCGCAATGCTTCTCTTGCCACCTCTTCAGATACACCAGAGATTTCAAACATAACTTTGCCCGGTTTAACTACTGCTACCCAACCTTCAGGAGCACCTTTACCGGAACCCATCCGTACTTCAAGCGGCTTAGCTGTGTAAGGTTTGCTTGGGAAGATTTTGATCCAAACTTTCCCTCCACGTTTCATATAACGAGTCATCGCAATACGAGCTGCTTCGATTTGGCGGTTTGTGATCCAGGAAGCTTCTTGAGCTTGAAGTCCAAATTCTCCGAAATGAACTTCAGTGCCGCCCTTAGCCATCCCTCTCATCTTACCGCGGTGTTCACGACGGTATTTTACGCGTTTTGGCAATAACATATTATTTTCCTCCTTCCTCAGATTTCTTCTTAGTAGGAAGAACTTCTCCACGGTAGATCCAAACTTTCACGCCTAGCTTACCGTAAGTAGTATCTGCTTCAGCATGAGCATAATCTATGTCTGCACGAAGTGTGTGAAGTGGAACTGTTCCTTCGCTGTAATGTTCAGCACGAGCAATATCAGCACCGCCAAGACGACCAGAAACTTGAGTTTTGATTCCTTTTGCTCCAGAACGCATAGTACGTTGGATAGCTTGCTTTTGAGCGCGACGGAATGAAACACGGTTTTCTAATTGACGAGCGATGTTTTCTGCAACCAATTTTGCGTCAAGATCTGCTCTTTTAATTTCAATGATATTGATATGAACTCTTTTGCCAGTCAACTGGTTCAAAGCTTTACGAAGTGCTTCGACTTCAGTACCGCCTTTACCGATAACCATTCCTGGTTTAGCAGTGTGGACAGATACATTGATACGGTTAGCTGCACGTTCGATTTCAACTTTTGAAACAGAAGCATCATTTAGACGTTTCGCGATATATTCACGAACTTTGATGTCTTCATGCAAAAGAACTGCGTAGTCTTTATCAGCGTACCATTTGGATTCCCAGTCACGGATTATCCCGATACGCATACCGATTGGATTTACCTTTTGACCCACAGATTACCCCTCCTTCTTTTCTGATACAACGATTGTAATATGACTAGTACGTTTGTTAATTGCACTCGCACGACCTTGAGCGCGAGGACGGAAACGTTTTAATGTTGGTCCTTCGTTAACGTATGCCTCTGAAACGACTAGGTTATTAATATCCATTTCGTAGTTATGTTCTGCATTTGCAATAGCAGATTTCAGAATTTTTTCTACGACTGGAGAAGCAGATTTTGGTGTTAAGCGAAGAATCGCTACTGCTTCACCTACTTGTTTTCCTCGAATTAAATCTGCGACTAAACGCACTTTACGAGGAGCAATACGAACTGTTTTAGCGACAGCTTTAGCTTGCATGAGATGCCCTCCTCTCATTAACGTCTTGTTTTCTTGTCATCACTTGCGTGACCTTTATAAGTGCGTGTAGGCGCGAATTCGCCTAGTTTGTGACCTACCATATCTTCTGTTACATAAACCGGCACATGCTTACGACCGTCATAAACGGCGATTGTGTGTCCGATGAATTGCGGGAAGATTGTTGAGCGACGAGACCAAGTTTTTACTACCTGTTTCTTGTCAGCTTCATTTAACTTTTCAACTTTAACCAATAAATGATCATCAACAAAAGGTCCTTTTTTTAAGCTACGACCCATGCGAGTACCTCCCTTCGTGACTGTTCTACGGTTCTATATATGAACCGTAGTTCAATCCCGTTATTTTTTACGACGACGTACGATAAATTTATCGGATTTATTTTTCTTCTTACGAGTTTTGAATCCAAGAGTAGGTTTACCCCATGGAGACATTGGTGATTTACGTCCGATTGGCGCTTTACCTTCACCACCACCGTGTGGGTGATCATTCGGGTTCATTACAGATCCACGAACTGTTGGGCGTTTACCTAACCAACGGTTACGGCCAGCTTTACCAATGTTGATAAGTTCATGTTGTTCATTACCAACTTGACCGATAGAAGCACGGCAAGTAGCAAGAATCATACGAACCTCACCTGAGTTTAAACGTACTAGTACATAACGACCTTCTTTACCAAGTACTTGAGCAGATGTTCCTGCTGAACGGACTAATTGTCCACCTTTTCCTGGTTTAAGTTCGATGTTATGAATTACTGTACCAACTGGGATATTGATAAGAGGTAGAGCGTTACCCACTTTGATGTCAGCTTCTGGACCTGACATAACTTCCAAACCTACTTCTAGGTTTTTCGGAGCTAGGATATAACGTTTTTCTCCATCAACGTAATTAATTAATGCAATGTTTGCAGAACGATTTGGATCGTACTCAATAGTAGCAACGCGTCCTGGTATACCATCTTTATTCCGTTTGAAATCGATGATACGGTATTGACGCTTGTGGCCGCCACCTTGATGACGAACTGTTAACTTACCTTGGTTATTACGGCCGCCTTTGCTGTGTAAAGGAGCAAGTAATGATTTTTCCGGTTTGTCTGTAGTGATCTCAGCAAAATCGGAAGTTGTCATATTACGTCGACCGTTAGAGGTAGGTTTATACTTCTTAATCGCCATTTGTATTTCCCTCCTTCTCTAATGAATTAAGCCTCGAATAGCTCGATTTCTTTGCTGTCAGCAGTTAATTTAACAATAGCTTTACGGCGCTTGTTAGTATAGCCTGCATGTTTGCCCATGCGTTTGAATTTACCTTTGTAATTCATGATGTTTACTTTCTCAACTTTAACGCCGAAAATTTCTTGAACAGCATCTTTAACTTGAGTTTTATTAGCTCTAACATCAACTTCAAAAGTATATTTCTTTTCAGCCATTATGTCTGAAGAGCGTTCAGTGATTACGGGGCGCTTAATGATATCGCGTGCATCCATTATGCAAGCACCTCCTCTACTTTTTCGACAGCTGATTTAGTCAAGATCAATTTGTTGTGTGAAACAACATCAAGAACATTAAGACCATCAGCTTCAACTACAGTAACACCAGGGATGTTACGTGCAGAAAGAGCAACTTTCTCATCTAAACCGTCAGTAACCACTAATGTTTTAGTGTCAACAGAAAGGTTTTTAAGAACCGCTACAAACTCTTTTGTTTTTGGAGCTTCGAAAGACAAGCTTTCAAGTACCAAAATGTTCTCTTCCAATGCCTTTGCAGACAATGCAGATTTAATAGCTAAACGACGTACCTTTTTAGGCAGCTTGTAAGAGTAAGATCTTGGAGTTGGTCCAAAAACAATACCACCGCCACGCCATTGTGGAGAACGGATAGAACCTTGACGCGCACGTCCAGTTCCTTTTTGTTTCCAAGGTTTACGTCCACCGCCTGCTACTTCAGAACGGTTTTTAACTTTATGAGTTCCTTGACGTAAGGAAGCTCTTTGCATGATGATTGCTTCAAATAATACGTGATTATTAGGTTCGATACCAAAGATGGATTCATTTAGTTCGATGTCGCCAACTTGAGAACCTGTTTGGTTGAACAATGTAACTTTTGGCATTCTATTGCTCCTCCTTTCTTAGAAATTACTTTGCTTTAACAGCAGATTTAACTTTGATCAATGCTTTTCTAGCACCAGGTACATTACCTTTGATCAATAGTAGGTTACGTTCAACATCAACTTTAACGATAGCTAAGTTTTGAACAGTGATTTGTTCTCCACCCATACGTCCTGGTAAAAGTTTACCTTTGAATACGCGGTTTGGAGCTACAGGACCCATTGAACCTGGGCGACGGTGGTAACGAGAACCGTGAGACATTGGTCCGCGAGATTGTCCATGACGCTTGATAGAGCCTTGGAATCCCTTACCTTTTGAAATTCCTGATACATCTACTAAATCGCCTTCAGCGAAAATACTAACATTGACTTCTTGACCGATCTCATATTCGTTAAGATCCGTTCCGCGGAATTCGCGAATGAAGCGCTTAGGAGTAGTATTTGCTTTTTCAACATGGCCCTTTTCAGGTTTGTTAGAAAGCTTTTCACGTTTGTTTTCAAAACCAACTTGAACTGCTTCATAGCCATCAGTTTCAACAGTTTTCTTTTGAAGAACCACGTTATTAGCAGCTTCGATAACTGTTACCGGAATAAGTTCACCGTTTTCAGCAAAAACTTGAGTCATACCGATTTTTCTTCCTAAGATTCCTTTGGTCATAAGTCACACCTCCTAGAGTAATTGTTCATATTTATATGAATTATAATTTGATTTCAATGTCAACGCCTGATGGTAAATCTAAACGCATCAATGAGTCAACTGTTTGTGGAGTTGGATTAACGATGTCGATTAGACGTTTATGCGTACGCATTTCGAATTGTTCACGAGAGTCTTTGTATTTATGAACCGCACGTAGGATCGTATATACCGATCTTTCAGTAGGTAATGGAATCGGACCAGATACAGCCGCACCAGAACGTTTTGCAGTTTCAACAATTTTCTCAGCAGATTGATCAAGAATTCTGTGATCATATGCTTTTAAACGGATACGAATTTTTTGTTTTGCCATAATTTTCCCTCCTTTTCGCCTATTTTAAAATAGACCTTCTCAATGGAAATTTCCCACACACTCGCCATGGCAAAGCGGCCGGGTGTGTCAGCAACCTTCCATATCATCGCAGTCAAAGACCAACATTGTCTATTATACATATAACACAAGTGAAATGCAAGATAAACTTAGATTTTTCTTGTGCAACACACTTTTATTATTATACATACTTTCACAAGTATTTACAAGTACATTCTTCGTGGACTTTCATATCCATTTTCTTCATTTCGGGAATGTTCAAGATACCCATAAAATTCCCTTCATTTTTTTACAGATATAATATAGAAGAAAGTATATTCTTTAAAAATAAAAAAGAAGCAGATGGCGTCCCATCTGCTTCTTCCGGAAGGCGTCCCTTCCAATATTGTTTTATTGAATCAATTATTCTTGGATTGTAGCAACTACGCCAGCGCCAACAGTACGTCCACCCTCACGGATAGAGAATTTAGTACCTTCTTCGATAGCGATTGGAGCGATAAGTTCTACAGTCATTTCGATGTTGTCTCCAGGCATAACCATTTCTACGCCTTCAGGAAGGTTACAAATACCAGTTACGTCAGTTGTACGGAAGTAGAACTGAGGACGGTAGTTTGTAAAGAATGGAGTGTGACGTCCACCTTCTTCTTTAGAAAGAACATAAACTTCAGCTTTGAACTTTGTGTGTGGAGTGATAGTGCCTGGTTTAGCAAGAACTTGTCCACGTTGGATATCTTCACGGGATACACCACGAAGAAGTGCACCGATGTTGTCACCAGCTTCAGCATAGTCAAGAAGTTTACGGAACATTTCAACACCAGTTACTGTTGTTGGTTTAGACTCTTCGTTGAAACCGATGATGTCAACAACGTCACCGACTTTAACTTGTCCACGCTCAACACGGCCAGTAGCAACTGTTCCACGACCAGTGATTGAGAATACATCCTCAACAGGCATCATGAATGGTTTTTCAGTGTCACGAGTTGGTTCTGGGATATACTCGTCAACAGCTGTCATTAATTCATGAATTTTTTCTTCCCATTCAGCTTCTCCTTGAAGAGCTTTTAGAGCAGATCCTTTGATAACTGGAATGTCATCGCCAGGGAATTCGTATTCAGAAAGAAGGTCACGAATTTCCATTTCTACTAATTCAAGAAGTTCTTCGTCATCAACCATGTCGCATTTGTTCATGAATACTACTAGGTATGGTACACCTACTTGACGAGAAAGAAGGATATGCTCACGAGTTTGTGGCATTGGGCCATCAGCAGCAGATACTACTAGGATTCCGCCGTCCATTTGTGCAGCACCAGTGATCATGTTTTTAACATAGTCAGCATGTCCTGGGCAGTCAACGTGTGCATAGTGACGAGTAGCTGTTTCGTACTCAACGTGTGCAGTAGAGATTGTGATACCACGTTCTCTTTCTTCTGGAGCACCATCGATTTGGTCATAAGCGCGAGCTTCTGCGCCACCAGATTTAGCAAGTACAGTTGTGATTGCAGCAGTTAAAGTTGTTTTACCATGGTCGACGTGACCAATTGTTCCAACGTTAACGTGCGGTTTTGAACGATCAAATTTAGCTTTTCCCATTAGGAATTCCTCCTTAAAATTATAAATAATAGATTAAGTATATAGGGGCTGTGAAAGAAGACTAATTCTTCCATCACAGCTTACATAAGATAGTTATACTTTAATAAGAGATGAAAATCAATTATTCACCTTTATTTTTTTTGATGATTTCTTCAGAAATGCTCTTAGGTACTTCTTCATAATGATCGAAGTGCATAGAGAATGTTCCGCGTCCTTGAGTGTTAGAACGTAGAGATGTAGCATATCCGAACATTTCAGATAGTGGAACCATCGCTTTAACCATTTGTGTGTTACCGCGAGCTTCCATACCTTCTACACGTCCACGACGAGATGTGATATCTCCCATGATGTCGCCTAGGTAATCTTCTGGAATAACTACTTCCACTTTCATGATTGGTTCAAGGATGACAGGACTACATTTAGAAGCTGCATTTTTAAGTGCCATGGATGCAGCGATTTTAAATGCCATTTCATTGGAGTCAACGTCATGGTAAGATCCGTCGAATAATTTTGCTTTGATGTCGACTAGCGGGTAACCAGCAAGTACACCACGGTCAAGTGAATCAACTAATCCAGCTTGTACAGCAGGGATATATTCACGTGGTACTACACCACCGACGATAGCATTTTCAAATTCGAATCCTTTACCTTCTTCGTTTGGACCAAATTCGATCCATACGTGTCCAAATTGTCCACGACCACCAGATTGGCGAACGAATTTACCTTCAACCTTAGCTGAACCACGGAAAGTTTCACGGTATGCTACCTGAGGAGCACCAACGTTTGCTTCCACTTTGAACTCGCGACGCATACGGTCAACAAGGATGTCCAAGTGAAGTTCACCCATACCAGCGATGATAGTTTGACCAGTTTCTTGGTCAGTGTGCGCACGGAATGTTGGATCTTCATCTTGAAGCTTTTGTAAAGCTTGAGACATTTTGTCTTGGTCTGCTTTTGATTTCGGTTCAACTGATAGTGAGATAACTGGCTCTGGGAATACCATGGACTCAAGAATTACTTGGTTCTTGTCATCACAAAGAGTATCTCCAGTTGTAGTATCTTTCAATCCTACAGCAGCTGCGATATCTCCTGCATATACAGTGGATATTTCTTCACGGCTGTTTGCGTGCATTTGAAGGATACGTCCAATACGTTCACGTTTTCCTTTAGTTGAGTTGATTACATAAGATCCGGATTCTAATGTACCTGAGTACACACGGAAGAATGTAAGTTTACCAACGTAAGGGTCAGTCATAACTTTAAACGCTAAAGCCGAGAACGGTTCAGCATCATCTGAATGACGTTCCACTTCTTCTTCTGAATCCGGTAATGTACCTTTGATAGCTGGTACATCCAAAGGAGATGGAAGGAAGTCGATAACGTTATCAAGCATTAATTGAACACCTTTGTTTTTGAAAGCTGATCCGCAAATAACAGGGAAGAATTCAACATTAACGGTTGCTGTACGAATAGCTGCTTTCAATTCAGCAATGCTGATTTCTTCGCCGCCAAGGTATTTTTCCATTAAGTCTTCATTAACTTCTGCTACTGCTTCAATTAACTTCTCACGGTATTCTTCAGCTAATTCTCGGTGTTCTTCAGGAATTTCACCGACAGTGATATCAGTTCCTAGGTCATTACCATAGAAATGAGTTTTCATTTCAATAAGGTCGATGATTGCAGAGAATTGATCCTCTGCTCCGATTGGTAACTGAACTGGGTGAGCGTTAGCTTGTAAACGGTCGTGGATTGTTCCAACTGAATACAAGAAATCTGCACCGATTTTGTCCATTTTGTTTACGAATACGACACGCGGTACACCGTATGTTGTAGCTTGGCGCCAAACTGTTTCAGTTTGAGGCTCAACACCTGATTGGGCATCAAGTACAGCTACAGCTCCATCAAGTACGCGCAAAGAGCGTTCAACTTCAACTGTGAAGTCTACGTGTCCTGGTGTATCGATGATGTTTACACGATGACCTTTCCATTGTGCAGTTGTTGCAGCGGAAGTGATCGTGATTCCGCGTTCTTGTTCCTGTTCCATCCAGTCCATTTGTGAAGCACCTTCGTGCGTTTCACCAATTTTGTGGATTTTACCAGTATAATATAGAACACGTTCTGTTGTAGTCGTTTTACCAGCATCGATGTGAGCCATGATACCGATATTACGAGTGTTTGCTAAGGAGAACTCTCTTGCCATTTGGTCTTTCTCCTTCCTTCTATAAGGATTTTATAGTGTTTGATCTTACCAGCGATAATGTGCGAAAGCTTTGTTGGCTTCAGCCATTTTGTGAGTATCTTCACGTTTCTTAACTGCTGCTCCAGTGTTGTTAGCAGCATCCATGATTTCATAAGCTAAACGCTCTTCCATCGTTTTTTCTCCACGAAGGCGAGAGTAGTTTACTAACCAACGAAGTCCTAGAGTCGATTTGCGGTCTGGACGCACCTCAACTGGTACTTGGTAGTTAGCTCCACCCACACGGCGTGCTTTTACTTCTAGTACAGGCATGATGTTTTTAAGTGCTTGATCGAAAACTTCGATCGGCTCATTGCCAGTACGTTCTTTGATTAAATCAAATGCAGAGTAAAGAATTTTTTGTGATTTACCTCTTTGTCCATCAACCATTAATTTGTTGATTAAGCGAGTCACAAGTTTTGAATTATATATTGGATCTGGTAATACGTCTCTTTTCGTTACAGGTCCTTTACGAGGCATTATATTTCCTCCTTTCAAGAAAGTTCAATTTTTGTTTAAGATTATTTTTTTGCTGCTTTCGGACGCTTAGTACCGTATTTAGAACGGCCTTGCATACGATTGTTAACTCCAGCTGTATCAAGAGCACCACGTACGATATGGTAACGTACCCCTGGTAAATCTTTAACACGACCGCCACGGATAAGAACCACGCTGTGTTCTTGTAGGTTGTGACCGATACCTGGGATATAAGCTGTTACCTCGATACCGTTTGTTAAACGTACACGCGCATATTTACGTAACGCGGAGTTTGGTTTTTTCGGTGTCATAGTACCCACACGAGTGCAAACACCACGTTTTTGCGGAGATGATACGTTAGTTTGTGCTTTTTTAAAGCTGTTGTAGCCTTTGTTAAGTGCTGGAGATTTTGAATTAACCTCTTTAGACTCGCGTCCTTTACGCACTAATTGATTAATAGTAGGCATTACATTTTTCCTCCCTTCACGTTTTCATTTCTAGTACCACACATCCAGGTGGTTCATAAATGGGTAAAAACAAAGTCTTTGCAAATATAATTGCAAAAACATCTTTACTTTTTGATGGCAACAGTTGCTGCTCCGACATCAATACCACATGCTTTGCCAAGCATTCTCATCGAATCAACATATGTGATAGGAACATCCAATTCTTTGGCTGTCTCAACGACACGCCCAGTCAAGTATATATCTGCATCATCAGCGATGATAACTTCTTGAATTAAATTGTTTTTAAGAGCTCTAACTGCTTGTTTCGTCCCTATAATCACTGACTTTGCCTGTATTACTTTTTCATAAGACATGGTCCATATCCTCCAAAGTTACAGGGTAACATAGGAGCACCTTTGCTATAGTATCATTATTAGTCGGATACTGTCAACTTCTTTCAAAAAAATAATTCAAGCAAAAGGTTTTCCTTACATCATTCTATTAAGAATATCAAATTACCTAATCGGAATATATCAAACCCTCATACTGCTTTTCGGTCAGCCAAGAGTAATAAGAGAGACCAGCTCAATTAACTCTGATCCTTCAGCTCCAATGGGATACAGGAGTGGAGGTTTCAGTTTAAATTATTGAGCTGGTCCTTTTTTCCTTTAATCCACGGTTACGGTATCGGCACTTTCGTCACCAACAACGACAGGGTTTGCTTTTCTGTATCTAAGCATTCCCGTTCCTGCAGGGACAAGTTTACCGATGATGACATTTTCTTTAAGCCCAAGCAATTCATCACGTTTTCCTTTTATTGCTGCATCAGTCAAGACTCTTGTTGTTTCTTGGAATGACGCGGCAGACAAGAAGGAATCCGTTTCTAGAGATGCTTTTGTGATACCTAGCAATACAGGGCGTCCTGTAGCCGGTAATTTGTTGGTCAGCAATGCATCAGTGTTTGCAGTAGTGAACTGGTTAACATCCAATAATGTTCCTGGAAGCACTTCAGTTTCACCTGCATCAAGCACACGGACTTTACGCATCATTTGTCTAACCATTACCTCGATATGTTTATCGCCGATTTCAACACCTTGCATCCGGTAAACTTTTTGTACTTCATGAAGCAGGTATTCCTGAACAGTAAGTACGTCTGTAACCTTCAGCAATTCTTTCGGATCGATGGAACCCTCTGTCAACTCTTCACCACGACGGACAGGTGTATCAACAGTTACTCTTAAACGCGCTGTGTACGGCGCAGTATACGTGCGTGATTCAACAGCACCTTGAACAACGATTTCCTGTTGTTTATCCCGAATTTCATTAATCGAAACAATCGTTCCTTCGATTTCGGAAATGACAGCTTGACCTTTAGGGTTTCTCGCTTCAAATATCTCTTGGATACGAGGAAGACCTTGAGTGATATCGTCCCCAGCAACCCCACCTGTATGGAATGTACGCATCGTCAACTGTGTACCAGGTTCTCCGATTGATTGAGCGGCAATAATACCGACTGCTTCGCCCACTTCAACTTCTTGACCTGTAGCCAAGTTGCGTCCATAACATTTTTTACATACACCATGGCTGGTATTACATGTAAAGGCGGAACGAATCCATGCTGTTTCAATTCCAAGTGATTCAATATAGTTAGCAAGATCTTCAGTAATAAGGTCGTTTTCAGCCACGATTACTTCATTTGTTTCTGGATGTCTGATCGCTTTTCTTGCATAACGGCCAATTAGGCGCTCTTCAAGATGCTCAATTATTTCAGTACCCTCTCTCAAGGCTGAAATTTTCAAGCCGCGGTCCGTTCCGCAATCGTCATCACGGATGATGACATCTTGTGCAACGTCAACAAGTCGACGGGTAAGGTAACCGGAATCGGCTGTTTTAAGCGCTGTATCGGCAAGACCTTTACGCGCACCATGTGTAGAGATGAAGTACTCCAACACGGTTAAACCTTCACGGAAACTTGATTTGATCGGTAATTCAATGATACGTCCAGCCGGGTTGGCCATCAAACCACGCATACCCGCAAGCTGCGTAAAGTTGGAAGCATTACCACGGGCACCGGAGTCACTCATCATGAAGATCGGGTTGCGTCGGTCCAGTGAGTCCATAAGTTTGGACTGAATGGTATCCTTGGCAGCACTCCAGATTGAAATGACGCGATCATAACGCTCATCCTCAGTAATAAGACCGCGTCTGAATTGTTTCAAGACGTTATCCACTTTGGTTTGAGCCTCAGTGATGATTTCTTGTTTTTCTTTTAAAACGACGATATCAGCCACACCAACGGTAATACCAGCTTTTGTCGAATATTTGAATCCAAGATCTTTCATCCGGTCAAGCATTTTGGATGTTTCGGTAATTTTAAAGCGTTTAAAGACTTCCGCAATGATATTTCCAAGAATTTTTTTCTTGAAAGGATCGATAGCAGGTTGGGCCTTAATCAACTCAGGGATATTAGCGCCTTTTTCCACAAAATATTTCTCTGGAGTTTTCGTTTCCAAATTATATCGTGTCGGTTCGTTAATATACGGGAATGATTTAGGTAAAATTTCATTGAAGATCAATTTACCAACAGTCGTAATGAGAAGTTGGCCGTTTTGTTCTTCAGTGAAAGTTTCATTATTCAGTGACGATGCATGTACGGCACAACGGGAATGTAAGTGTACATATCCGTTTTGGTATGCAAGCAATGCTTCACTTGTATCTTTAAAGATCATACCCTCACCGATAGCGCCTTCTCTTTCCAATGTTAAGTAATAGTTACCTAATACCATATCTTGAGAAGGTGTAACGACAGGCTTACCATCTTTAGGGTTCAAAATGTTCTGTGCTGCAAGCATAAGCATGCGTGCTTCGGCTTGGGCTTCAGAAGATAGAGGAACATGGACCGCCATTTGGTCACCATCAAAGTCAGCGTTGTAAGCTGTACATACGAGCGGGTGCAAACGAATTGCGCGACCTTCAACCAACGTTGGTTCAAATGCCTGGATCCCAAGTCTGTGAAGAGTCGGTGCACGGTTCAATAGTACTGGGTGTTCTCTAATGACTTCTTCTAATACATCCCAAATTTCAGGAGATAAACGTTCAATTTTACGCTTAGCGGATTTGATGTTATGTGCCAGGCCTCTTTGAACAAGCTCCTTCATAACGAATGGTTTGAATAATTCAATCGCCATTTCTTTTGGAAGACCGCATTGGTACATCTTTAAGTTTGGTCCGACTACGATAACGGAACGGCCAGAATAATCAACACGTTTACCAAGAAGGTTTTGACGGAAACGACCTTGTTTACCTTTTAACATGTGAGATAAAGATTTTAACGGACGGTTACCAGGTCCAGTTACCGGACGGCCGCGACGGCCATTATCGATGAGTGCATCGACTGCTTCTTGCAGCATACGCTTCTCATTTTGAACGATAATGCTTGGTGCTCCAAGGTCCAGTAATCTTTTCAACCGATTATTACGGTTGATAACACGGCGATATAAATCATTTAGGTCAGATGTGGCAAAACGTCCTCCATCAAGTTGAACCATTGGACGAAGTTCCGGTGGAATGACCGGAAGCACGTCAAGGATCATCCATGAAGGCTCATTTCCGGAGTTACGGAATGCTTCAAGCACTTCCAAGCGTTTGATTGCACGGGTTCTGCGTTGTCCTTGAGCTGTTTTAAGCTCCTCTTTCAACGACTCTACTTCCTTTTCCGTATCAATATCTTGCAAAAGTTTTTTAATAGCTTCCGCACCCATGGCAGCTTGGAATTTCTTACCGTATTTTTCACGGTATGTACGATATTCCTTTTCGGAAAGAAGCTGTTTCTTTTCTAAAGTTGTATCGCCCGTTTCAGTTACGACGTAAGATGCAAAGTAAATGACTTCTTCCAAAGCCCGTGGAGACATGTCAAGTACAAGTCCCATACGGCTAGGGATTCCTTTGAAATACCATATGTGTGAAACTGGAGCTGCCAGCTCAATATGACCCATACGCTCACGACGCACCTTAGCACGAGTGACTTCAACGCCACAACGGTCACAGACTACGCCTTTATAACGAACACGCTTATATTTTCCGCAATGACATTCCCAGTCCTTTTGAGGTCCAAAAATTCTCTCACAGAATAAACCGTCTTTTTCTGGCTTTAACGTACGATAGTTGATTGTTTCTGGTTTTTTAACTTCTCCATGGGACCAAGAACGAATCTTGTCTGGTGAAGCAAGACCAATTTTCATATACTCAAAATTATTAACGTCTAACAAGGGGCCTACCTCCCTTTTAATCTCCAGGTTTAACCCTTGATTGCCGTCAAATATCAGGCAATCTTACACCGGATGATGGTTGATTGAATCAATAAGGCTCTAACAAGGCAGCATGATCTTCAAATGAACATCTCGCTGCCAGTCAGAGCAGGTAATATATAACTAGATATGTTTATATTTAATTTTATTCTTTGACAGGTGCCCCTACTTCGGAAGCAACCATATCCTTAGTTTCTGAATCAAGGCTTAATTTGTCCGCTTGGTTGGCATCATCTTCATCTTCCAAATCACGCATTTCGATTTCACGATCTTCGGCATTGAGGATTTTAACATCCAATCCTAAACTTTGAAGCTCCTTAATCAATACTTTGAAGGACTCAGGAACGCCAGGTTCAGGGACATTTTCACCTTTGACAATCGCCTCGTACGTTTTAACACGGCCTACGACATCATCTGATTTAACGGTAAGGATTTCTTGTAATGTATAAGCAGCACCATAAGCTTCAAGTGCCCATACTTCCATCTCACCGAAACGCTGTCCGCCAAATTGCGCTTTACCACCAAGTGGTTGCTGCGTAACAAGGGAGTAAGGTCCAGTTGAACGCGCATGAAGTTTATCATCGACCATATGTGCCAGTTTGATCATATACATGACACCCACTGATACACGGTTATCGAATGCTTCACCTGAACGGCCGTCATAAAGGACTGTTTTTGCATCACGTGACATCCCGGCTTCTTCAATCGTACCCCAAACATCTTCCTCAGTGGCACCATCGAATACAGGAGATGCTACATGAATGCCAAGTGCGCGTGCAGCCATACCTAAGTGAAGCTCCAACACCTGACCGATGTTCATACGTGAAGGTACACCCAATGGGTTTAACATGATGTCTACTGGAGTGCCATCTGGTAAATAAGGCATATCTTCTTCAGGAAGAATCCTGGAGATTACCCCTTTGTTACCATGTCGTCCAGCCATTTTATCGCCTTCATGGATTTTACGTTTTTGAACGATATATACACGTGCGAGTTGGTTTACACCAGGAGGCAGTTCATCTCCGTCTTCTCTGTTGAATACTTTAACATCAAGAACGATTCCGCCGCCGCCGTGAGGTACACGAAGTGATGTATCCCTTACTTCACGTGCTTTTTCACCGAAGATCGCATGTAATAGACGTTCCTCAGCTGTCAGTTCCGTTACACCTTTAGGCGTGACTTTACCAACGAGAAGGTCTCCGTCTTTCACTTCTGCACCCACACGGATAATTCCGCGCTCATCAAGATTACGAAGCGCATCTTCCCCTACGTTAGGGATATCACGGGTGATTTCTTCAGGCCCTAATTTTGTATCGCGTGATTCAGATTCATATTCTTCAATATGAATGGAAGTGTACACATCATCTTTAACCAATCGTTCACTCATGATGATGGCATCTTCATAGTTATATCCATCCCATGTCATGAAGGCAACCAATACGTTACGGCCAAGTGCCAACTCACCTTTTTCCATTGAAGGACCATCAGCAAGGATTTCACCTTTTACAACGTTGTCGCCAACACTTACGATAGGGCGTTGATTATAGCACGTTCCTTGGTTGGAACGAATGAATTTTAATAGACGGTATTTATCAAGGTTTCCTTTTACTTGCTGTCCGTCAACTTCGCTTACCCTACGTACCCATACTTCACGTGATTCAACGTGCTCTACGATACCAGGGTGTTTACAGATTACGGCAGCACCGGAGTCTTTCGCTGAAACATACTCCATACCCGTTCCAACTCGAGGGGCTTCCGGTTGCAGCAAAGGAACTGCTTGACGTTGCATGTTCGCTCCCATAAGGGCACGGTTGGAGTCATCATTTTCCAAGAAAGGAATACATGCTGTCGCAGCAGATACTACCTGTTTAGGAGATACATCCATGTAATCTACGCGGTCACGCGGAACAACGGTATTTTCACCGCGGAAACGTGCAACAACATCGTTATCAAGGAATGAGCCGTCATCTGACAGTCGTACATTCGCTTGGGCAACTACATAATTATCTTCCTCATCAGCTGTTAAGTAGTCGATTTGGCTTGTAATTCTGCCTGTTTCAGGGTCCACACGGCGATATGGTGTTTCAATGAAGCCATATGGGTTAACCTTTGCAAAACTGGATAACGAGTTAATCAAACCAATATTCGGTCCCTCAGGCGTTTCAATCGGACACATGCGGCCATAGTGGGAATAATGAACGTCACGTACTTCAAAGCCAGCACGCTCACGTGTCAGACCACCAGGTCCCAATGCCGATAGACGACGTTTATGTGTCAGTTCGGCCAACGGGTTCGTTTGATCCATGAATTGGGAAAGCTGTGAGCTTCCAAAGAACTCTTTAATGGATGCAATGACCGGGCGAATGTTGATTAGTTGCTGTGGAGTGATTGTATTCGTATCCTGAATGGACATTCTTTCACGGACAACACGCTCCATACGGGATAAACCAATTCTGAATTGGTTTTGCAGCAATTCACCAACGGAACGCAGACGACGGTTACCTAAATGGTCAATGTCATCCGTGATTCCCACACCATGCAATAAATTAAAGAAATAACTGATGGAAGAAATGATATCAGCCGGTGTAATGTTTTTGACCTGGTCGGTCACATAGGCATTACCGATGATATTGATCACTTTTTCGCCTTCAGCATCGTTTGGCGCAAACACTTTAATAGGTTGAAGAAGAGTTTCTTCCTCTACTACACCACCTGATGGATGGAATGTTTTGAATCCGATTCCACCTTCGATATGAGGCAGGATCCTATCAAGAGTCCGGCGATCAAGCATTGTCCCTTTTTCAACGATGATTTCACCTGTTTCGGGATCAATCAAAGTCTCTGCAATACGTTGTCCGAATAAACGGTTCTTGATATGCAGTTTTTTATTGATTTTATAACGGCCTACATTAGCTAAATCATAACGTTTCGGATCAAAAAAGCGTGATACTAAAAGACTTTTCGCGTTTTCGACAGTAGGCGGTTCACCCGGGCGTAGACGCTCATAGATTTCTAGTAATGCTTTTTCTACACTCTCGGTGTTATCCTTTTCAAGAGTGTTGCGAAGGTATTCGTTGTCGCCGATCAAATCGATGATTTCTTGATCTGTTCCGAATCCAAGGGCACGCATCAATACCGTGATCGGTAATTTCCTAGTGCGGTCGATCCGAACATACACAACATCCTTGGCGTCTGTTTCATATTCGAGCCATGCGCCACGGTTAGGAATAACGGTCGCAGAGAATCCAAGCTTACCGTTTTTATCCATTTTCCCATTGTAGTAAACACTCGGTGAGCGCACTAATTGGGATACAATTACCCGTTCAGCACCATTGATGACAAATGTACCTGTTTCAGTCATCAGCGGGAAGTCGCCCATGAATACATCCTGGTCTTTAACTTCCCCTGTTTCTTTGTTAACAAGGCGCACTTTCACACGAAGTGGTGCAGAATACGTAACATCGCGTTCTTTTGTTTCTTCCACAGAATACTTCGGCTCAGCTAAGCTGTAATCGATGAATTCTAACGATAAATTACCTGTAAAATCCTCAATAGGAGAAATATCCTGGAACATTTCCTTTAAACCTACATCTAGAAACCATTGATAAGAAGCTGTTTGAATTTCAATCAGATTCGGAAGATCCAAAACCTCACTGATTCTTGCATAACTTCTACGTTGGCGGTGTCGTCCATACTGAACAAGTTGACCTGTCAACTGATTCACCCCTTAAATCAAGCGTTATAAGGATCCATTTGCCTCGGAAAAGGAATCATTTCCATAGACAAAAAGAAAATGGTTTTTATTTTAAAAACCACTATTTCTCATAAAACGAACTATTATTTATATATTTTTTCCATATTATCCATTGATTATACATCAATGGTATAAAAATTGCATAGTTACGGAATTATATATATGCATTTTATAATACTAACATAGCGAAAATTTAGAGTCAAACCTTTTTGGATAATAGTATATAGTAACCTTTTTTCTTAACGGGCACTTCAACATTTCCAAATAATTGCTCCATTTTATCCATTGCGGATGGAGCCCCTTGTTTTTTTTGAATGACAACCCATAATTCTCCACCAGCTACCAAACTGCGATAGCCTTCTTCTAAAATTTCGTGGACTACACTTTTACCTGCGCGAATGGGAGGGTTCGTAAGAATCGCCGCGAATTGATTGGAGGCAACTTTGTCAAAACGATCACTTTCGTAAATCTTCACATTTGCGATTCCATTAGAAGCTGCATTCTCTTTTGACAATTCAACTGCCCGGCTATTTATATCAATCATTTCTAGCGTTCTATCGGGATAAGCTGCCGCAATCGATATACCGATTGGCCCATAACCGCAACCAACATCGAGAATATCTCCTTCCACAGCTTCATCAAGGTTAAAACTCTCAACCAAAAGACGCGATCCGAAATCAACTTCCTTTTTCGAAAAAACACCATTATCGCTTTTGAAGCGAAATGTACGTCCCTTTAATGTGAAATCCCAAAATTTCGGATTGCTTACGACATCCGGTTTATGTGAGTAGTAATGCTCTGTCAGAGTCATCTCCCCCTATCAGAAAGGAATATTGAAGATTTAATGAGAGAAGAGAATTGAAGAATGGATGCTTGCACGCCGGAATGTCCGAATAACGAAATCCTCTCGTTACCAAACCATTAACGGCCAGTTTCCGTCATTTCTTTAAAAATGAAGAAAAAAAGCCCGCCAGTGATAGCGAGCTTTTTGTTTATGCAAGATTACTTAACTTCAACGCCAGCTCCAACTTCTTCAAGTTTAGCTTTGATTTCTTCAGCTTCTTCTTTAGAAGCGCCTTCTTTGATTGCTTTTGGAGTGTTGTCAACAAGTTCTTTTGCTTCTTTAAGTCCAAGACCTGTAACTTCACGTACAGCTTTGATAACTTTGATTTTTTGATCTCCAGCAGATGTAAGGACTACATCAAACTCAGTTTTTTCTTCAGCAGCAGCGCCACCAGCAGCAGCTACAGCTACAGGTGCAGCAGCAGTTACGCCGAATTCTTCTTCGATTGCTTTTACAAGGTCGTTTAATTCTAAAACAGTCATATTTTTAACTGCTTCAATGATTTGATCTTTAGTCATTTTTATTTCCTCCTCGAAATGGTTGGTTTTTTTTGAATCAATAGGCTAGATAAGCGGTTAGCTTACGCGCCTTGTTCTTCTTTTTGCTCTGCAACAGCTTTTGTAGCAAGAGCAAGTCCGCGCATAGGTGCTTGTAGCACGCTGAGTAGCATTGAAAGTAGGCCTTCGCGTGAAGGTAGTTCTGCAAGAGCTTTAATTTCTTCAGCAGTTGCAACATTTCCTTCGATAACTCCGGCTTTGATTTCTAAAGCTTCATGTTTTTTCGCAAAATCGTTAAGGATTTTTGCTGGCGCAATAACATCTTCATTTGAGAATGCAATTGCGTTTGGACCTGTTAATGATTCGTTCAAAGCGCCAAGTTCAGCACTTTCAGCAGCACGGCGAGTTAATGAGTTTTTGTAAACTTTAAACTCAACGCCAGCTTCACGAAGTTGCTTACGAAGTTCTGTTACTTCAGCAACAGTCAATCCACGGTAGTCAACAACTACTGTTGATTGGCTTGAAGTTAACTTATCAGAAATCTCAGCAACGATTTTTTGCTTTTGTTCAATAATTGCGTTCATCCTTACACCTCCTGTAGATTTGCTTGAAAACATTTATACCGTTTCAAAGAAAAAGCCTTCATCTCTATTGCAGACATGAAGGCAGTAATTTCAAAAGTCATAGTCTAGGACTATTATTATCGAATTACCTCGGCAGGGAATTAAGCTCGTAATGAGCACCTACTGTCTACGGTACAAATAGTATTCATTTATTCACAA
Source organism: Peribacillus sp. NPDC056705 (assembly GCF_043656335.1). Lineage (NCBI taxonomy): Bacteria > Bacillati > Bacillota > Bacilli > Caryophanales > Bacillaceae > Peribacillus > Peribacillus sp. NPDC056705. Next base: position 43,029 of record NZ_JBHTYI010000027.1, read on the forward strand.
CAAAACTTATTATAACAATAATAGTTTTGGTATGTCAATTATTTATTGAAAGTAGAAGGATCAACTTTCACACCAGGGCCCATTGTAGTTGTTACAGAAACGTTTTTCATGTAAGTCCCTTTAGCAGCCGCAGGTTTAACTTTTAATAATGTATCATAAATAGCAGTGAAGTTTTCCACTAGTTTAGCATCTTCGAAAGATACTTTACCGATTGGAGCATGGATGTTACCAGCTTTATCTACGCGGTATTCAACTTTACCAGCTTTGATTTCATTAACAGCTTTCGTTACATCGAAAGTTACTGTGCCAGTTTTAGGGTTAGGCATTAGACCTTTAGGTCCTAATACACGGCCAAGTTTACCAACTTCACCCATCATGTCTGGAGTCGCAACGATTACATCGAATTCGAACCATCCTTGTTGGATTTTGTTGATGTAGTCAGATTCGCCAACGTAGTCAGCACCAGCAGCTTCCGCTTCTTTTGCTTTTTCGCCTTTAGCGAACACTAATACACGTTGAGTTTTACCAGTACCATTCGGCAGAACAACAGCTCCACGAATTTGTTGGTCAGCTTTCTTAGGGTCTACGCCTAAACGGAAAGCAACTTCAACAGTCGCATCGAATTTTGCGAAGTTTGCTTTTTTAGCAACTTCGATTGCTTCAGTTACAGCATAAGCCTTAGAAACTTCTACAAGCTTAGCTGCTTCAAGATACTTTTTACCTTTTTTCGCCATGATATAAATCCTCCTAAATTGTGGTTTTAACGGAATGACCTCCCACGAATAAAGGTTGCGAGTATCAATCGCAACCCCGTAGAAACAAATAGCAATTACATGGATTAGTCTTCGATGACAATACCCATGCTGCGAGCAGTACCTTCAACCATACGCATTGCAGCTTCAACACTTGCAGCGTTTAGGTCAGGCATTTTAGTTTCAGCAATCTCGCGCACTTGATCACGCTTGACTGTAGCAACTTTATTACGGTTAGGTTCACCAGAACCAGACTCGATACCAGCTACTTTCTTAAGCAATACTGCAGCCGGCGGAGTTTTTGTAATGAATGTAAATGAACGGTCTTCAAATACCGTGATTTCAACAGGAATAATTAGACCAGCTTGATCTGCTGTACGAGCGTTGAACTCCTTACAGAATCCCATGATGTTTACACCAGCTTGACCTAATGCAGGACCGACTGGCGGTGCCGGATTCGCTTTACCAGCAGGAATTTGCAATTTAACCATTTTAATTACTTTTTTAGCCACGAGACACACCTCCTTATAAGTCCGTGATGTGGTAATAGGGTAATACCCTCCCACTCATCTTGAATTCTTTATCTATTAATAAAGAATGCTTGTATCGTTGAGGCCTAAAAATTGAAACATACTGACCTTTGAAATTTTACCACTTTCAAAAGGCAATTTCAAGTTTTTTTCCGTTTATAATTTTTCCACTTGATTAAAATCAAGTTCAACCGGTGTATCACGACCGAACATATTGACCAGGACCCTTACTTTCCCTTTGTCTTTATCAAGTTCTTCAATTGGTCCTGCAAAGGTTGCGAAAGGTCCTTCTTTAACTTGAACCGTATCACCGATTTCAAAATCAACTTCGATTTTGCTTTCATCTACGCCCATTCGTTTAAGGACGACTTCAATTTCTTCCGGAAGCAACGCAGTCGGTTTTGACCCAGCTCCAGACGAACCTACGAAACCTGTTACGCCAGGCGTATTCCGGACAACGTACCATGAATCATCCGTCATGATGATTTCAACCAATACATACCCTGGGAATACTTTCTTTTTTGTCACTTTCTTTTTGCCGTCTTTCACTTCAGTTTCTTCTTCTTCTGGAACTACAACGCGAAAGATCTTGTCTTCCATCCCCATAGTTTCAACACGTTTTTCCAAGTTAGCCTTAACCTTGTTCTCATAACCTGAATAGGTGTGAACTACATACCAATTCTTTTCCATGTGTTAGGACTTTAACGTCCTTCCCTCCCTGCAATCAATCATTTTCTTTATTAATCTTTATCTTTGAACGTTTTAGCCAAAAAACCATACCGGCGTCATCCTGACTTAACTAGAAAATATTGTGATGATTCATATTACAGCAGTGCTCGATTTCGAGCTATTAAAAAAGACAAATTAAAAAACCCGTTTCCGGGCTTTTCTGCTGACACATATTATTCTATCACTATTATACCTTATTTTCGAATCTCTTATTCAATAACTAAGCGAATTAATTCGGAAATGCCCAAATCAACCACTGTAAAGAATAAAGCCATAAACAATACAGTCGTAACTACCACGATTGTATATTTAGTAAGCTCCTTGCGTTTCGGCCAGCTTACTTTTCGCATTTCGCGAGCGACTCCGCTGAAAAATTCGGTAAAACGTTTCATGAATGTACCTCCAAGCATTAGAAGCTTCTGTAAATCTATTTATAAAACGGTTATTTCGTTTCTTTATGAATCGAGTGTGAGTTGCACGTACTGCAAAATTTCTTGATTTCCAGTCGTTCGCCGCTTGTCGATTGTTTGCTCTCATAACTATAATTTCTTGTACCGCAATCATTGCATGCAAGAACTATTTTTTTTCGCATTAGATACACCTATCCTATCTACTATATCCATAAAACCTTATCACGGCTGTTTTTTATTGTCAATATCAAAGCGGGTTTCACCCATTATGGACACCATAAATCAAAACATCGGTTACTTAACATCCATTAAAAATTTTAGTGAATAATAAACTTCCATGTGGAGAAGGGACAGATGAAATTAAGCGGAAAAAGCGGAGGGATTATAAACTGATTTCCCTTACTTCCAGATAGCGCTCGAGCTTTCTTTTCACCCGTTGAAGGGCGTTGTCGATTGACTTAACATGCCGGTTCAACTCTTCCGAAATTTCTTGGTAGGTTTGTCCATCCAGGTAAAGAGCTAACACTTTTCTCTCAAGATCACTCAGGAGCTCGGCCATCTTTAATTCGATATCGTCAAACTCTTCTTGGTTGATGATCAGTTCTTCCGGGTCCAAAACTTTCGTACCGGATATGATATCCATTAGAGTTCGGTCCGATTCCTCATCATAAATGGGCTTGTCCAGGGAAACATAGGAATTGAGCGGAATATGTTTTTGACGTGTTGCTGTTTTGATAGCTGTAATGATCTGCCTCGTAATGCATAGTTCTGCAAATGCTTTAAAAGAAGATAACTTATCCCCTTTAAAATCACGGACGGCTTTATATAAACCAATCATACCTTCTTGCACGATGTCTTCCTTATCGGCACCAATCAAGAAATAAGTCCTTGCCTTCGCTCTTACAAAATTACGATACTTTTGGATCAAATAATCCAGTGCTTCACTGTCTCCAGTGTGCACCAACCCTATCAATTCATCATCCTCAAACTGCAGATACTTTTCGTTCAGCTTCATTCCGAATTTGAGACCCACATTATATCCCCCTGACCTGACTCAGATAGAAATATTATACAGCAGGTAAATTTTACCCGTCAATGGTTCAAATTTTTCCCCGGCGCCATTTTTCGAAAATTTCTGCCACTTCTTCACTTAAAGGAATTTTGGCCACGGGTCTTATAGTCGTTGTTTTTCTTACATCTTTCTTGATCTCGCCTTGAATTTCTTCCATTTCAATAAGCAGTTCACGAGCGGATTTCCTTAGGGCCCCTTGGCCAAAGATCACCCACTGTTCCGTGAAGTCAGAGGTTGCCACTTGAATTTGCGTTTTGACATTATTCAGTTCAATGGCCATCTTTTCTATTCTTTCATCCGCAGTTTCATTTTCTTTTGTAAAAATTACGTCAACTTTGTGATTTTTGAATATGCGGGCAATTCCCTGAACATATTGAGCGTCAAATACGACAATTACACGGTATCCGGTAAATGCTTGATATTCTGCCATCATTTCTATCAGCCGATCTCTTGCAGCAGCAAGGTCCCGTTCTTTTAATTCTCTCAGTTCCGGCCAAGCTCCAATAATGTTATAACCGTCCACCAACAGAATATTCATTTCATCATTGCCCTAGAGGATTTCTTTTTCTATAAACCTCATACATCAATAAACCGGCCGCTACCGATGCATTTAACGAAGTTACTTGTCCTGCCATAGGGAGACGGATGAGAAAATCACATTTATCCTTCATTAACCGGGCCATGCCTTTTCCTTCGCTGCCGATAACAAGTCCGATAGGCATCTTTCCGTCCATGTTACGGTAATCATCGCTGCCTTTCGCATCGGTACCGACTATCCATACCCCTCGCTCTTTCAACTCTTCCACCGCTCTTGCCAAATTTGTAACGCGAGCTACCGGAATATATTCGATTGCACCCGTCGAAGCTTTTGCCACTGTCGCCGTCAAGCCCACCGCTCTTCTTTTTGGGATGATGATCCCATGGGCCCCGACTGCATCAGCCGTCCTCATGATTGAACCTAAATTATGCGGATCTTCAACTTCATCAAGAATCATGAAAAAAGGTGCTTCGTCCCGTTCAGCCGCTCTTGCGAATAAGTCATCCAGCTCCACATATTCATATGCAGCCACTTGTGCGATAACACCTTGGTGGATGCCTTCTGCCATTTGGTCAATTTTTTTCTTCGGTACGATTTGGACGAATACCTTCTTTTCCTTCGCCAGACCGATGAGTGGTTGCATCGAGCCTTTTTGAGAGCCCTCGGCTATCCAAATTTTATTAATATCCCGTTCGGAGCGAAGTGCTTCCAATACGGGGTTTCTGCCAATGATATATTCTTCGCTCATGGGTTACTCCCCTTTTCTTCTTCAATGTATTCAATGGATTTTTTGATGAGTTCTTCCATTCTTTCTTTTCGACCGGATAAATACAAAAATCCCATAAGTGCCTCGAAGGCTGTACTGTAGCGATACGTTTGCACATCTGTGTTCTTCGGTACCGTACCGGATTTTGCATTTCGGCCGCGCCGAACGACAGCGGATTCCTCTTCCGATAACCAATCTGACTCCAGGAAAAAGTGGATGATTTTATTTTGCGCTTTAGCAGCTACAAAAGATGTAGCTTTTTTGTGGAGCAGATTGGGCTTGACCGCTCCTTTTTGAATGAGGTGATGCCGTATATACGTTTCGTATACAGCATCACCTATATATGCTAAAGCAAGACTGTTCAGCATTTTTGCATCTACCTTACTATCGTAATGAAGCATTAATTACCCTCTTTTCCATCTTGTACCTTGAGGGGTATCCTCTAATATGATATTCATGTTTTTCAATCGATCACGAATTTCATCAGATAACCCAAAATTACGGTCTTTCCGCGCTTGAATTCTCTGCTGTATCAAGCCTTCAATTTCTTCATCCAAAAGCCCCTCTTCTTCAAGGGACAAACCTAGGACAGAAAATAGGATGCTGAATTTATCAAGGAAAGCATCAATCACTTCCTTGTCTGTGTTTTTCTCCATCAAGTAATAATTTGCCTGTTTGGAAAGTTCAAAGAGCATGGATATTGCATTAGCTGTGTTGAAATCATCGTCCATTTCCTTAATGAATTGTTCATGTAACTCATTCAGCTTCCCTAACCAAACATCATTATTCTCAGTCAATCCGTCACTAACTTGAAGGCGATGCTTTAAGTTTTGATAAGATGTCCTTAAGCGATCGAGGGACGCCTTTACATTTTCAAGCACTTCTTCACTATAATTGATGGGGTGACGATAATGTACAGATAACATAAAGAAGCGTAACACTTGTGGATCATGCTTCTGAATGATGTCATGCACAAGGACGAAATTGCCTAAGGACTTAGACATTTTTTCATTCTCAATATTTATATACCCGTTATGCATCCAATAATTCGCAAAGGGCTTACCCGTCAATGCTTCAGATTGTGCAATTTCATTTTCATGATGAGGGAAAGCCAGATCTTGACCTCCTGCATGAATATCGATTGTATCGCCCAAATACTTTTTGACCATTGCGGAGCATTCGATATGCCAGCCAGGACGACCCTTGCCCCATGGGCTTTCCCAAGATATTTCATCATCCTTAGCCGTTTTCCAAAGGGCAAAATCAAGGGCATCTTGTTTTTTCTCCCCTATTTCAATACGCGCCCCCACTCTCAGCTCATCGATGGACTGATGTGAAAGTTTTCCATACCCCTCAAACTTGCGAGTTCGGTAATACACATCCCCTTCAGATTCATAAGCGAATCCTTTCTCAATTAATGCCGAGATGAATTCAATGATTGCATCCATGTTCTCCATTACGGTTGGGTGAGCATCGGCTTTTTTGCAGCCCAATGCCGACACGTCTTCAAAATAAGCCTTGATGAAACGCTCTGATATAGTTGGGACATCTTCCCCCAATTCTTTTGCCGCACGAATCAGCTTATCATCCACATCCGTAAAGTTCGAAACGAATTGCACATCATATCCACGGTAATCCAAATACCTACGAACGGTATCGAATACGATTGCCGGTCTTGCATTACCAATATGAATGTAATTATAGACAGTGGGTCCGCATACGTACATCTTCACCTTTCCCTCTTCCATCGGGACGAAGGTTTCCTTTTTTCTTGTAGCTGTGTTATATATTTTAATCGCCATATTATAGGCTCCTTTCCTTCTGCTTCTCTTCAGCCATCTTCGCTCTTAAGGCCCTGATTTCACTATCCAATTCCTTAAAGCGATCAGCAATTGGATCAGGAAGATCACAATGATTTAGATCTTTGTTGATTTTGATACCATCTTGAATGACCACTTTACCTGGAATGCCCACCACTGTGGAATTTGGTGGCACTTCCTTTAAAACAACCGATCCTGCACCGATTTTTGAGTTTTCCCCAACAGTGATGGAACCCAGCACTTTTGCTCCTGTAGCAATCAAAACGTTATCCTTTATCGTAGGATGACGTTTTCCCTTTTCCTTTCCTGTCCCCCCAAGGGTTACACCTTGAAAGACAGATACATTGTCGCCAATTTCACAAGTTTCGCCAATGACGATCCCCATTCCATGGTCAATGAAGAAGCGACGGCCAATCGTAGCCCCTGGATGTATTTCAATACCGGTAAAAAACCGACTGATCTGAGATACACTTCTTGCCAGGAAAAAGAATTTCTTCTTAAATAGTGCGTGAGCCATCCTATGACTCCAAATCGCATGTAAACCCGCGTACGTCAATATGACTTCCAAATAGCTGCGCGCAGCAGGATCTTGATCAAAAACCACTTCGATATCTTCTTTAAACATCTTAAACAAAATGATTCCCCCCTATGTTGCGTACTTTTCCAACATCCCCTTTGAAGCTTTTAAAGCATATAAAAAAGCGCCTCTGTCCAAATAGACAGAGACGCTTTAAGCGCGGTTCCACTCTGTTTGGAATGTACGAAGCAGGTAAAGCTTTTTCCTGTTTTTTCATCCCCAACTTTAATCCCTGTAACGGAGGACATTCCGCCTGTGCCTACTATAGGTTAGTTCAGCAAAGGACTCAGGGGTGCATTTCAGGAAACGAGAGGCTTGAACCACTTTCAGCAGGTTATGGTTCTCTCTAAAAAGCTTCGTTTACTTACTTCTCCCCATCTACGCGTTCTTTTGTAAGATTATTAAATACTATATTACATTTTTGACAAATTGTTAATATAAAATACTCTGAATACGCTGTTTAATTTTTTCCTTGCCAAGTAATGAAATCGCCTTAGGCAAGTCAGGACCATGTGTTTGACCCGTGACGGCCGCCCTTATCGGCATGAATAATTTTTTCCCTTTATGGCCTGTGCTTTTTTGTACGGCTTTAATTGACTTCTTGATGTCATCCGCGTTAAATTCTTCAAGGCCATCGATCTCCTGAAGGAAGGCTTTCATGACTTCCGGCACCTGTTCTTCAGCCAGTACTTCCTTGGCATCTTCCTCGAACACGACCTCATCCTTGAAAAACAGTTCAGATAGCTCAACTATTTCCGCTCCATAGCTCATCTGCTCTTGAAAAAGGGAAACTAGCCCATGTACCCACTCTTCTTCTTCGGCGGTCAGTGTCTCTGAAACCTTCCCGGCTTTAATTAAGTGAGGCATTGACAATTCCACTGCACGATTTGCATCCAGTTGCTTCACATATTGGTTATTCATCCATGTAAGCTTTTGTTTATCAAAAAGCGCAGGTGACTTAGACAGCCGATCAGCATCGAAAAGATTAATAAATTCTTCCTTCGTGAAAATCTCTTCTTCCCCGACTGGAGACCATCCTAGTAATGTAATGAAATTGAATAAAGCTTCAGGTACATAACCAAGCTCTTCATATTGCTCAATGAATTGAATGATGGACTCATCACGTTTACTCAGTTTCTTCCTGCTTTCGTTTACAATCAGCGTCATATGTCCAAATACCGGCGGTTCCCAGCCAAAAGCTTCATAAATCATCAGTTGTTTTGGGGTATTGGAGATATGATCATCACCGCGAAGGACATGAGAAATCTTCATCAAGTGATCATCGACGGCCACTGCAAAGTTGTAGGTTGGAATGCCATCTTTTTTAACGATGACAAAATCACCAAAGCCATCCGCTTCAAACGAAACCTCGTCCTTAACCATATCATTGAAAGCAAGGACCTTCCCAGTTGGAACAGCAAAGCGAATGCTCGGTTTTCTTCCTTGGGCCACTAGTTCCGCTTGCTCATCTTCAGTTAAATGCTTGCACTTCCCTGAATATTTTGGCGTTTCATTCCGCTCGACCTGTCCTTCACGTTCTGCCTCAAGCTCTTCTTCCGTACAATAGCATTTATATGCCAAACCCTTATCTAAAAGCTCTTGATACAATTCCTGATAAAGGTCGTTCCTTTCGGATTGACGATATGGTCCGAATTCACCGCCAACATCAACACCTTCATCCCAATCCATACCAAGCCATTTCAAATATTTAAGCTGACTTTCCTCTCCGCCCTCAATATTTCTCTTTTGGTCGGTATCTTCAATTCGGATGATGAATTTCCCGCCTTTATTTCGTGCGTATAAATAATTAAATAAAGCAGTCCGTGCATTACCAATATGTAAATGTCCAGTCGGACTCGGTGCATAGCGAACTCGAATATCGCTGCTCATGATATATATAGACCTCCCAGTCGTTCTATTCTATTGTATATATTATCATTTAAATACATTGGGATAAAGGCATCCACTCTAAAAACGAAATTAGTTTGATTTAACCAATAAAACCACAGCCTGTGCGGCGATTCCTTCGCTCCTGCCTGTAAAACCAAGTTTCTCGGTAGTGGTCGCCTTTACATTAATTCTGTCTATCGACGCATCTAAAAGTTCAGCAATCCTGCCGCGCATTTCCTCAATATACGGTGCCATTTTCGGGCTTTGTGCAATGATTGTACAGTCCGCATTGCCTAGGGAATATCCTTCTTTTTTTACAATCGCCCAAATATACTGCAGCAGTTTTGCCGAATCGGCATCTTTAAATTCAGGATCGGTATCCGGAAAATGCTTACCGATATCCCCTGCACCAATTGCCCCCAAGCAGGCATCAGCAACTGTATGCAGAAGAACATCCGCATCCGAATGACCTAGCAAACCTTTCTCATACGGAATCGTAATCCCGCCAATAATCAAAGGTCTCCCCTCCACAAGCTGATGAACGTCATATCCTTGTCCTATTCTAAACATATCATTCTCCCCAATCATCGTTTTCCATGTTGTTTATGTAAAATCGCTTCTGCAAAATAAAGGTCTTCCTGAGTCGTAATTTTAATATTATCATAATTGCCCTCAATAATAACTACCTGTTCATTGATCCGCTCTAGCAAACTTGCATCATCCGTCCCTAAAAATGCTTCAGCTTCAGCCTGTTCATAGGCACTTTTCAATATGGATACACGAAAAGCTTGTGGAGTTTGTACCGCCCACAAGCTTGATCGTTCCACTGTTTCCACTACCTTATCGTTTGACGCTTTTTTAATCGTATCTTTAACGGGCACCGCAATTACGGCACCTCCATGAAGGGAGGCGGCAGTAGTCAATTCACTGATTTGCCCAACATTGATAAAAGGACGGGCACCGTCGTGGACCAGGACGATTTCTTCTCCTGCATGTTGCAGTCCATTATAAACGCTTTGTTGGCGCTCCTTGCCACCCATGACCAGTTTCTTGACCTTTTTAAGCCCATATGCTGCAATCAATTGACTGAAATAATCCTTTTCTGCCGGGTTTATCGAAAGGATGATTCCCCGACAGTCAGGATCTTCTTCGAAGACACGCAGTGTATAAACAATAATCGGGATACCCGATAGTTCAATAAAAAGTTTATTCTTGCCCGCCTTCATTCTTTTGCCTTGTCCAGCTGCAGGTATCACTACTTCATAAAACATAACGGTTTCTCCTACTCTTCTTTATAATGCTTTTTCTAATAGTTTCGGTTTAGCGAATATCATACGGCCTGCCGAGGTTTGCAATACACTTGTGACAAGAACATCGATGCGTTTCCCGATATGGTCACGGCCACCTTCGACAACGATCATGGTGCCATCGTCTAAATAAGCGATGCCCTGGTTCTGCTCTTTCCCGTCCTTGATGACCTGAACATTCATCTCTTCCCCAGGAAGAACAACAGGTTTTACGGCATTGGCAAGGTCATTGATATTAAGGACCGCCACATTTTGAAATTCGCATACTTTGTTTAAATTGAAATCATTGGTAACCACCATTCCGCCCGATATTTTGGCAAGTTTCACTAGTTTACTGTCCACTTCCTGAATGTCTTCAAAATCCCCCTCGTACATCTCCACTTTAATCGGAAGGTCTTTTTGAATCCGATTCAAGATATCCAAACCACGTCTTCCACGATTCCTTTTCAAAGCATCCGATGAATCGGCAATGTGCTGCAGTTCGTTTAATACGAATTGAGGAATGACTATGGTACCCTCGAGAAAGCCTGTCTGACAAATATCCGCAATTCTGCCATCAATGATGACGCTTGTATCGAGAATCTTCAGCCGCTTGCTATACCCCTCTTCATCGTCTTCGCTCGCTTCACCATCAGTGTTCTTTTTCTTATTGCTTTTCGTGAATAAACTCAATAGCTCATCACGCTTTTTAAAGCCAACTTGAAAACCAAGATAACCAAATAAAAGCGTAAGGATGATGGGAACCACTGTATTAAAAAATGGAAACTTGATGGCACTGAAGGCGGAGCCAACCAAGAACGCCGCAAGCAGTCCCACTAAAAGACCGACGCTGCCAAAGATTATATCCGTAATTGGTATCTTTACAAGCTGTTCCTCCAGCCACTTCATAAAATAGATCACATGATCTACTGCCCAAAAAGTTATAAGATAAAAGATAATGGCACCCAACAGTACACTTACATAAGGATTGTTTATTAAAGCAATATCATCTGCATGTAAAACAATTAATAATTCTGGAATAAGTAACATACCAAGTGTTCCGCCGACTATTAAGAAGCATGCTTGTATAATGCGTTTTAACATCCCTTTCACCTCCTTCTACTCATTATTGACCAATAAAATAAAATGAAACCTTCGAAAATTCGTTTTCATTATATACGTTAAATTCACTCTAGGAATTAGTGGATTTACAAATATGATTTCTTCTCTTTTTCGTAATATTAGCCTAGCACCCTGAGTTTTGAGTGTCAAAAATAAACACCAACCAATTTCAAGCAAGTCAAGGGAATTTTAAAAGGCCAGCTGCCCCTACATCCTTCTATTTGTGACAAGCTGATTTTTTAAAATCCGGAGTCCTTCTTTGATTTTATTTGCCCGGACTTCGCCTATGCCCTCCACATCGTCAAGGTTTTCAACCGTAGCTTTATTGACTTCACTAAAGCTTCCGAACTGTTTCACTAAATTTTCGATGATCAAACCCGGCAAGCGTGGGATTTTATGAAGAATACGGTAACCACGGGGATGTACTGACTCATCAAGGTGTATGTATCCATTATAGCCCAGCACCTTTAGAAGAATGCTTTCATCCAGTTTTTCCTGCATGGCCAACTCTTGAAGCCTAAAAATGATTTCCTCGGGATCTTCATCATTACTGGAGGTATAATCCTTGATAAGCCATTTTCCTTCCGTTTCAATATCTGCCAGGATTTCATTCATTTGCAAACGGATCAATCTTCCTTCCGTACCAAGCTCATTAAGGTACGTTAATAGCTCTGCCTTGATCCTGAGCACCATTACATATCGGTGAAATACCTGCAAAAGGTCGGCATAGGTAACGATTTCCTCAAACTCGAGCGCTCCTAAAACCGATATGCTCTGCTGCAGGACCACCTTGTATTTTTCCAAGGTCTGGATGGCTAAATTAGCCTTGGCAAGTATGACTCCAATATCTTTAAGGGCGTATCGGAAATTTCCTTGATATAAAGTGATGACATTCCGACGTTGTGAGATTGCGATGACCAGTGACTTGGTCTCCCTTGCCACACGTTCTGCTGTCCTATGCCGCATTCCCGTTTCAGTGGAAGGTGTACTGTTATCCGGTACTAGCTGGGCATTTGCGAAAATGATCTTATCGGCTGTTTCATTTAAAATGATGGCTCCGTCCATCTTTGCCAACTCATATAATGTGCTGGGGGTACAGCTGCAGTTGATTTCGAAGCCGCCATCCACGATCACTCGCACCTTCTCATTATATCCGACCACTATCAAACCACCCGTGTTTGCCCTCAGGACATTTTCAATCCCCTCTCGAAGCGGGGTACCCGGAGCAACAATTTGCAGAATTTCCAGTTTTGTTTTCTCATACCCTTTTTTATCTGTCATACTTAACCCCCTAACGATTGTTTAAGAGCCTCCGAAACCGATGAAACACCAACGATCTTAATACCCTTCGGCGCTGTCCATCCCCCTATATTATTAGCCGGTATGATAACTCGCTCAAACCCTAATTTTGCTGCTTCCTGCACCCTTTGTTCAATTCTTGACACCCTTCTCACCTCACCAGTCAGCCCCACTTCACCAATAATGCAATCGGCAGGGTTTGTTGGTTTATCACGGAAGCTCGAAGCAATGCTTATTGCGACAGCGAGATCAATTGCAGGTTCATCCAGCTTGACACCACCAGCAACCTTTAAATACGCATCTTGGTTTTGGAGCAGCAAGCCCACTCTCTTTTCCAGAACGGCCATTAAAAGCGAAACTCGATTGTGGTCGATTCCCGTGGCCATTCGCCTCGGATTGCCAAAACTCGTAGGAGAAATCAATGCTTGAATTTCAACTAGCACTGGCCTTGTGCCCTCCATGGATGCGACGACTGTGGAACCTGAAGCTCCTTGCGACCGTTCTTCAAGGAAAATTTCCGATGGATTCGCGACCTCTTCCAACCCATGTTCTTTCATTTCAAAAATACCCATCTCATTCGTCGAACCAAAGCGATTTTTAACCGCACGTATAATTCGATATGTATGGTGTCTTTCACCTTCAAAATATAATACAGTATCAACCATGTGCTCAAGTAGCCGTGGCCCCGCGATGGCCCCTTCCTTTGTAACGTGTCCGACGATAAAAATCGCGATTCCGTTCGTTTTAGCAATGCGCATGAGTGAGGCTGTGCACTCCCTCACTTGTGAAACGCTTCCCGGGGCGGATGTAACCTCCGAATGATATACCGTTTGAATGGAGTCAATAATGACCAAATCCGGTTTAACATCCGTAATTGCCTGTTGGATATAATCCATATCGGTTTCAGCATAAACGAATAGATTCTCCGACATGGTCCCAAGTCGATCCGCTCTCAATTTAGTCTGTTTGACTGATTCTTCACCTGAAATATAAAGCACTTTTTTCTGTTTATGCGCCAATTGGGATGATACCTGTAAAAGCAGGGTGGACTTACCGATACCCGGGTCTCCTCCGATCAATACAAGTGATCCCTGTACAATCCCGCCCCCAAGAGCACGATTCAATTCCATTAAATCCGTCTTAATCCGGGGTTCTTTTTCTGATTGAATAGTCGTTATCGGTGCTGCCTTCTCCCGTTCCCCGGAACCTCTAACCTCTGAATTGGTAAAGGCGCCTTTTCTAGCAGGTTTAACGATTTCGGTTTCCTCGACCATTTTGTTCCATTCACCGCATCCTGGGCATTTCCCCATCCATTTCGGTGACTCGTATCCACAAGACTGACACATAAATTTTGTTTTCTTCTTTACAGCCATAAATTACTCCTCTTTCTTTGGAAAAGATATCTATATTAAGGATATTATACCTCTAATTTATTTAAACCTTCTTAAGGCTAAGTTTTTTTAAAAAATATTCATTCTGCTTATCCCATTTATACTCAAATCTACCTATAGATAAAAAACAGAGGTACACTGCAATAGAATCTGCGTGTACCTCGAAGTTTAGGATCAGGTTATTCACTTACATTAACAGGCTCGCCTTGTCGGATTGCAAACTCATTATTCACGACATCCATTACGACCGTTTGCCCTTTTTTCACGTTGCCCTTAAGCAACTCTTCGGATAGATAATCTTCTACATGCTTCTGAAGTGCCCTGCGGATTGGACGTGCCCCATATTCCGGATCAAAACCTTCCGTAGCAATTTTATCTCTAGCCGCATCTGTCAGCTCCAAGTATATCTCCTGTTCTTTCAAACGGGTAGTAAGCTGATTTGACATTAATGTAACGATTTGTTTCAAATGATCCTTCTCTAATGAGTGGAACACGATAGTTTCATCAATACGATTCAGGAATTCCGGACGGAATGCACGTTTGAGTTCTTCCATCACTTTCCCTTTCATATTTTTATAGTCCTGACCAGTATCCTGGATGTTAAAGCCGACATACTTATCAGTTTTCAAGGCCGACGCCCCTACATTCGATGTCATAATCAGAATGGTGTTCCTGAAATCGACAGTACGCCCCTTGGAATCTGTCAGTCTTCCATCTTCCAATACTTGAAGAAGAATATTGAAAACATCCGGATGCGCCTTTTCTATTTCATCAAGCAGAACGACGGAGTATGGTTTCCTCCGCACTTTTTCCGTTAACTGACCGCCTTCTTCGTATCCAACATATCCTGGAGGGGATCCAACAAGACGTGAAGTCGAATGTTTCTCCATATATTCGGACATATCGATGCGGATCATGGCATCTTCATCACCAAAAATGGATTCAGCTAAAGCACGAGCCAGCTCTGTTTTACCGACCCCTGTAGGCCCCAAGAAGATGAATGAACCAATTGGACGTTTAGGATCTTTCAATCCTGCCCTTGCACGTCTTACTGCTTTAGAAACCGCAATGACAGCCTCTTCCTGCCCAATTACACGATCATGGAGGATTGACTCCATATTAAGCAGTTTGTCTGACTCTGTTTGCGCCAATTTAGTGACTGGAACTCCCGTCCAACTGGATACGACGTGTGCAATGTCATCCACAGTCACTTCACTGTTCTCCTGCCCTTGTTTTTCTTTCCAAGTTTTTTTCGTTTCTTCCAATTGTTCTCTTAAGCGTTGTTCTGTATCGCGAAGTGAAGCAGCTTTTTCAAATTCCTGACTCTGAACGGAAGCATCTTTTTCCTTACGAACATCATCCAGCTTCACTTCAAGTTCCTTTAAGTTAGGTGGCGTTGTGTATGAACGCAGCCTAACTTTGGAACCAGCTTCATCAATCAAGTCAATCGCTTTATCCGGTAAAAAGCGATCGGAAATATAACGGTCGGATAATTTGACTGCGGCATCAATCGCTTCGTCTGTAATCGATACGCGGTGATGTGCCTCATAACGGTCACGCAGCCCCTTGAGAATTTGGATGGATTCCTCAATAGTCGGCTCATCGACTTGGATTGGCTGGAAACGACGTTCAAGCGCAGCATCCTTTTCAATATACTTCCGGTACTCATCCAAAGTCGTGGCACCGATACATTGTAATTCACCTCGCGCCAATGATGGTTTAAGGATATTGGAGGCATCAATGGCACCTTCTGCACCACCTGCACCGATCAATGTATGCAATTCATCGATGAATAGGATGATATTACCCGCCTGACGTATTTCATCCATAACTTTCTTCAACCGGTCCTCAAATTCACCCCGGTATTTAGTACCGGCCACAACAGTACCCATATCAAGTGTCATTACGCGTTTATCACGTAAAATTTCAGGTACCTCATTATTGATGATCTGTTGGGCAAGCCCTTCAGCAATGGCTGTTTTACCAACACCAGGTTCACCGATTAATACTGGGTTATTTTTTGTACGACGGCTCAATACCTCGATGACTCGCTGTATTTCCTTACTTCTTCCGATAACGGGATCCAAACTTCCTTCCCTGGCAATCGCCGTTAAATCACGGGCAAGGCCATCCAGTGTCGGCGTGCTTGCATTTGAAGCTGCTGAACCTTGATGACCACCAGATTCATTACTTCCCAGAAGCTGCAATACTTGTTGCCGCGCTTTATTTAAACTTACTCCCAGATTATTCAATACGCGTGCAGCTACACCTTCCCCTTCTCGGATAAGACCTAGAAGTACATGCTCTGTCCCAACATATGAGTGACCTAATTTTCTTGCCTCATCCATGGAAAGCTCAATGACTTTCTTAGCTCTTGGGGTATAATGTATCGTTTGAGCCGTATCCTGTCCACGGCCAATTAAATTTTCCACTTCTTTCTGAATCTTATCCGGACCCAATCCAAGGGCATATAACGCTTTGGCAGCAATACCATCACCTTCTCGGACAAGGCCCAGTAAAATATGTTCCGTGCCAATATTATTATGACCTAAACGGATTGCCTCTTCTTGGGCTAATGCTAATACTTTCTGGGCTCTTTCAGTAAAACGACCAAACATCATAGGGAATTCCTCCTTAAGAATTTTCGTTTTGAATAAAGTTGCTGGCAATTCTCTAAGTTATGACAGAAGCTTCTTCTTGCTCCATATCTATTACGTGAAATTTGATACTCCCTAAAGAGGTCAATGACCTCTATGAGGAGGAAGATTCCGTGAAATTCAAGCGTTCCCGAATGAGTGCTGCTCTACGGATATCCCTTTCATGGGGTCTTAAAGGGCCACCTGCGTACTTTTGTAAAAATCCCGGCTGTGTCAAAATCATCAACTCATTTAGAATGCTTTTAGAAATATTCTTTATATACCCAAGATCTATCCCTAACCTAACATCGGAGATACAGGTAGCTGCTTCCTTGGTCTCGATGATGCGGGCATTGGACAAAATCCCATATGAACGGAAAATTCTATCTTCTAATTGTATGTGGGAAGTCCTCGCTAATGCATCCCTCGCTGACCGTTCCTGGGCTATGATTTGTTGCACCACACTTGTTAGATCTTCAACGATATCCCTTTCCGACTTTCCAAGAGTGATTTGATTGGAAATTTGAAAAATATTCCCCAAGGCTTGACTGCCCTCTCCATAAATCCCTCGAACCACCAACCCCAATTGGTTGATAGCCGGTATGATATTATTCATCTGCTGTGTAAGGACAAGGCCTGGCAGATGCATCATGACTGAAGCCCTTAATCCTGTTCCCACATTAGTTGGACAACTAGTTAGGTATCCTCTTTCCTCATCATATGCATAGTCTATGGATTCTTCAATCCAATCGTCAAGAACATTTGCAATCTTTAATGTTTCCTTTAGCTGCAACCCCGACATTAAACATTGAATACGGAGATGATCCTCTTCGTTTATCATGATACTTATTTCTTCATTTTCCGAAAGGAGACATGCACTTTTCGCTGAATCTTCAACTAAATGGGGACTTATTAAATGTTTTTCAACAAGAACGCGCTTTTCAAGTTGCTGCAATTGGTCGATTTCTAAAAGTTCCAGTTTTCCAATCTCCGGGGTTACTTCTTCTTCGATCCTTTTTTTGACCAATTCAATGATTTTTTTAGCTTCTTCGTTAGAAAAGGAGGTTGGGAAGGTAAAGTCTTTAAAATTCCTGGCCAGCCGAATCCGCGAACTCAATACAATATCGATTTCCGGCCCTTCGGCACTCATCCAGGAACTCAGGGCGTTTTCTACAAACTTTTCCAAGCTCATAATTCCTCGCCTCCCTCTTGCGCTTCATACCTTTTCTCAAGGGAACGAACCTTATCTCTTACCTCTGCCGCTTTCTCAAACTCCTCTTGATCAATGTGGACCTTTAAAACTTCTTTCAAATCCAAAATTTGCTTTCGAAGATATATAGTGCCACCAATCCTTTTTGGAATTTTCCCTATATGTGCTGTATTGCCGCTGTGAACCCTCTTTAAAATGGGATTTAACTGTTCATTGAACGTTTTATAACATTCGGCACAGCCAAACTTACCAATATGGACAAATTCTTTATAAGATCGATGACAATGCGGGCAACGCCTCTCTTCCGTTTTGGGAAATGCATTTGCCTTTGTCTGTTGAATATTCGACTCCATATTCAACAATCCTGCTAATAAATTATTTATTGAAAAACCAGGTCCACCTGCATCCATGAACATTTCACCTTTTTCCTGAGCACATTTCTCACAAATCATGACTTCAGTCTTTTTTTTATTGATGATTTTGGTGAAGTGCAGGGTAGCAGGCCTTTGATGACATTCTTGGCAAATCAACGTTCATCACCTCTGCCAGTTTCATTTATATTTTAAAGTCGTAAGCATCGCAGTTAAAATTCTTGCCCTAAGCTCATCGCGGTCAGGTAGGTCGATATAAATCACCGATCTATCAATGACGCTCATCATTATCTTTGCTTCTCTTTCATTAATGACGTCTTCATTCATCAGCCTTGAAATTACTCCTTCAGCCATCGATTGGGTTACCCTTGAACCAATAAGCGATAATAATTGGTTGATAAGTTGCACGGAATCCTGTGATTCGACTTTCATGATGCGTATATAACCGCCGCCTCCACGCTTACTCTCCACAACATAACCTCTCTCGATGGTAAACCTGGTATTGATTACGTAATTGATTTGAGAAGGAACACACTGAAATTTATCTGCTATTTCACTTCTTTTAATCTCTAAGATATCTTTTTGACTTATTTCAAGTACTTGCTTCAAATAAGTTTCGATAACATCAGATATGTTTCTCACTCAGCCTCCTCCATTCTGACTTTGACTATATTTGACTATTATTATACAAGGAATAATGCATTTTGCAACTTAAACGCACTTTCTCTTTCTGTATTATCCATTTTCTCCAAATTATATGTAATTACATACCCCATTGAACATTAAAATTGAAATATCTTACATAAATACCCTGAAAAGATAAATGCAAAACCTGATATTTTATTCTCTCTTAAGGTTTCACCACTTAAATTCGGATCAATTCAAATAAGGCCAGCCCTATGCTGTCCCTGAAAATAAAAAACCTTTTTTAATCACGAACAACAAAAAAGACCAGCCGGATGGCTGATCTTTTTAAATGGCTTGGCGGCGTCCTACTCTCACAGGGGGAAACCCCCAACTACCATCGGCGCTGAAGAGCTTAACTGCCGTGTTCGGAATGGGAAC
>NZ_JBHTYI010000028.1:0-60650 GCF_043656335.1 Peribacillus sp. NPDC056705
TCCCTTATAAATCCATTTGGATACAATTCAAATACTCAAAATATTTTAAAATTATTTTTTTAAATATGTCCTGGTGTTATTTGTATTAATAATACTAGCTGAGTAGGCACATGCTATTAATATTTGGTATATTTCTATATAGTAAGTAACTAAACCATATTCCATAACAGCTAATCCAATTATTAATGAAATGAAAATTGCTGCATAACTATTGTTCTTTAACGACCTAAATAGTTTATAAATAATTCCTAAATATAAACTATAGTAAACCAATGTACCAAAAATCCCCATACCTACAAGAAGCTCAATATAATTATTGTGAGAATAAACTGAAAATGAGCTCACAGAAACAAAATTGTCGATTCCGTAACCCAAAAAGGGTTTCTCTATAAATAATTGCATACCATTTTCAATCATTTTCATTCTTACTAATGTACTTTCATCAACAGCTCCTTGACCTAAAAATGCATTTATTAAGCCTTCAATCCGAATACCTAATAAGCTATAGAGTACTGGATTAGTCATCGTGATATTCCATAATAAATATATAATAAAGATCATAATTGGAAGTACAATAAAAATACGTCTTCTTTTTTTTATTGTTAAAAAAGTAAGAAATATCAATCCCATTAAAAACATTAAAAAGGCCTTTCGTGAACCCGTCAAAAAAGTAATTAACAAAAATATTGCACCCAATATAAAATAAGATGTTTTTTTATTTTTTTTACCAAAGTATATAATAATGAGTGATGAAATAGTCATTTTAAGTGCTAAATCATTAGCATTTAAACCTATACTTTCCCCTAATCTTGCACTTCCCCAATAATTTATAGGTGTATATATAATTAATAATACAGTTGTATACAATGCACTTATAATTATCGAGATTAACACAAAATTTAATTTTTTTTCATCATTATTAATAAATAACACTAATGAATTACCTATTAATAGAATTTTAAGTACATTAATTGTCTGCATAGCTGCAGCCTCTTGATTAACTGCATATGTACATGATAAAAGACATATTGTAAAAAAAATAGCACTCCATAATGCATACATTCCAATTTTTCTATTTTTTTTCATTGATATAAAACCTATAAGAATGATATAACAAAATTCAAAAGAATATAGTATTAATCGCTCGTTTTTATATACGAAACTTAATAATATTAAAACAAATGTAGCTCCGTAACAAATAATTTCAAGTATATCCTTTTTTTTTATATTATAATTTGATAATTGAGCTTCCATAACTTTCCCCTTACTAGTTATTGATACTGTAAAGTAATCTCTAAATAGAATTATCACTTATGGTTTATCGTGTGATATACAAAGTTCCTTTCTATAATCTCTTCCCACATAGAAATTATATTTTCTATTTTCATACCTTGTACAGATTCTTTTCCATTCTTACCTAAATTATATGCTTTTTCTTTATTATTAATAAGTTCACGTATTGCCATAGCTAATTGTTCTTCATTACCAATCTCGATTATTAATCCATTATGATTATTTTTAATAACTTCATTTGAGCCAGCACAATTTGTTGATACGCATGGCACCCCCATCAACATGGCTTCTAATAATGCATTCGATAATCCTTCATAGTTTGAAGAAAGTACAAATATTTCAGCATCCTCCATTTTCTTATGAATGTTTGAAACATTTCCTAAGAGAAGTACTGCATCCATGATTTCTAATTCATGTATTTGATTTGTAAGTTTCTCCCTTAGTTCCCCTTCTCCATAAATAAATAATTTATATTCTGGAAATTCATCATATATTTTTTTAAACGCACTAATTAATAATGAATGATTTTTTTGTTCTACTAAACGTCCTACTGCCACAATTTTTTTCTCTTTCATGTTTGCAGCTTCCATAGTTATATTAATAGGATTTGAAATAATCATACTTTTTCTTTGAATTCTTTTTGGAAAACATGACTTTGCCCAAGTTGTTTGAAAAATTACACAATCTGCTAGAGGATATAATATATATGTTGCAATTCGTACTAAAGCAGATCTTCCATCCTTTTTTGGATCGTTTCGCTCTGATACAATTATTCTTTGATTTAACCCAATACAAGAGAGAATGGTTATAATATTAATACGGGCAATAAAAGAAACGATTCTGTCTGGCTTATTTTCAATAATATGTTTTCGAATACTATTTATCCAGCTCGGCAACTTCCTAATCCTGGAACCCCCTTGTTTTCCTATTAGTTTTACGTTAATACTTCTATTTAGTTCATACTCATTATTGTCATCAAGAAGTGTTAGAATATCTACCTCCCATCCCCTTTCAGCATAATTGTTTGCTAAAAGGGATATTACTCTCTCCGCTCCGCCTCTTCTCATACTTCCTATTAAAAAAACTATTCGTCGTTTATTATGATTGTTATTCATTGTCGGGGTACCCCTTATTTTATATATTCACTATATAATTTTCTCATTTCTTCTTTGACAACTGTGTTATCGTACTTTTTAACTTCTTCAAAATTCCTTTTCCCCATTAACTTTCGGAGATCAGCATCACTTATTAGTTTTTCAATACTTGTTGCAAACCCATCGACATCTTCAGGCATATTTAGATATCCCCCATTGCCATCTTCTATGAGATCTGTATTCCCTCTTATTGATGAACAAATGATAGGTAATCCTGTGGCCATTGCTTCCATTACAGATACAGGTAGTCCTTCTTGATATGAAGGGAATAAAAAAAGATCAGCGGCCAAACAAATTTCTGGGATATCATTTCTATATCCTAAAAATCTTACATTATTTTCAATACCCAAATTTTTGCTAAGTTCTTTTAAATAATTCTCTAATTCCCCTCTTCCACAAATCAAATATACAAAATTTTTGTGTTTCAACTTTGCGATTGCTTTTAGAGCAGTCTCATGATTTTTTCTTTTTATCATTTCACCAATGGATAACAGAACTACATCATTCTTTGTTATACCTAGCTCCGCACGCTTTTTGTCCCTATTAATTGTAGATGTTAAAAATTTGTTAGTATCAACACCAATTCCGGGAACATATATAACCTTCCTTGCTTTAAATGTTTGCCCTCTGTCATAGTCCTCTTTATTAATTGTTATGAGCACATCAGTAAATTTAGATAAGAATTTTTCAACCGGATAATAAACCAACCAATTAATAAGTGATGCTCCTTGATAAAAATGAAAACCATGGGCAGTATATATTACAGATGAAATTCCCAAAGATTTAGATACTAACCTCGCTAATACTCCTCCCATTGGAGAATGACAATGAACTATATCAAAATTCTCTGATTTCATTATCTTTTTAAATTGTTTATATGCTTTTATATTTTTTAGTGAGAATGGTGACCTTTGTATATCAAAAGGCTGTCTAATTATATCTAAGTCATTCAATCTCTCATTCGCATCACTAAAATTAGCAGCAGCATGTATCTCATATCCAAGTGATTTAAGAACTTCTATATTACTTTGTTCAAACAGATAGAACTGTCTACTTACTGTTGAGACAATCAAAATCTTTTTCATTTAAATCCCCCGACATAACTTTTTAAAATCTCCACAAATGATGAACTTGATGACAACCAACTTGTTTACAACCAACCTTTTGATAAAAGTTAATAGCACCAATATTCCGCACTTGTGTTCCAACTCTTATTTCACCACAGCCACGTTGATGTGCTTCATTTTCAACTGCTTTTAATAAACTTGTACCAATACCACCATTAGCAACATTTTGAGACACAGCAATAAGCTCTATAACACAGGCATTATCTGAATAAGAATGTAATAGAAACCCGTTTATTTCCCCAGTCTCATCCTTAGATAACGCATAAAACTTCTCGGACTTATCAAATGAATTTATTAGCCATTTATGATAAACTTGATCGCCACCACGTTTAGCCATTTCTGGATCCTCTGTAAACTTCGAGAACTGAAAATCTGCAATCTCAATCACTTGATCATTTCTTCCTAACGATTGATGAACTGTGATGTTTTTTTGTACTTCATGCGGACCCTTTATCTTCTTGACAAACTGAATATTCACATCAGCCAAAAACGCAGAAGTATCCTTCCCGATTTTCTGTGCATTTTCAGGTTCTGAATTTAGATTCACAATGGAGATAAACTGATAATCTTTAAATTTAGTTTTCAATTCAACCCATTCATTTATTGAAAGTGGCCTATTTAAAGTGGCTTTGGCACTTGTAACACCAAAATATTCTGTATCCCATTCTAAATCGTAGAAGGTTACCGCATTCTCTGTTATCTCCTCTTTCATTTATTCTCTTGCCTCCTACATTCCTATTCTCTTGTTCTCACTTTACTTTTTACTATTCTCAGAAAC
The DNA here is from genome assembly GCF_043656335.1 of Peribacillus sp. NPDC056705. Taxonomy (NCBI): domain Bacteria; kingdom Bacillati; phylum Bacillota; class Bacilli; order Caryophanales; family Bacillaceae; genus Peribacillus; species Peribacillus sp. NPDC056705. Next base: position 4,353 of record NZ_JBHTYI010000028.1, read on the forward strand.
AAATACATCTTCACGCTTTAATACGGATACCACCGTTTTAAAAAATATTTTTATATCAAGCCAAAAGGATAGGTTATCAATATAGTATATATCGTGTTGAATCCGTTCTTTCCACGGGACAGTATTCCTATAATAAGCTTGATTAAAACCAGTTACACCAGGTCTAACGTCTAACTTACGATTTTCGTTACCCTCGTATATCTCTGCATGTTCTGGTAAATCTGGCCTAGGTCCAATGATACTCATGTCACCTCTAATAATATTTAAAAGTTGTGGGGTCTCATCTAAACTGGTTTTACGAATAAACTTACCAATCTTTGTTAGCCTAGGATCGTCTTCCGCATTAAAGGTTGACCCATCCTCATTTCTTAGATCGGGTGCATTCATTTTCATAGAACGGAATTTATACATTTTAAATACTTTTCCACTTTTACCAAGTCGTGGTGCATTATAAAAAATCGCCCCTTTGTCTTGCAAGTAAATAATTGGACCAATAATAGCCAAGATAATAAACCAAAATGGCAGAGCTATTATTGCTATTATTAAATCAAATACTCTTTTAAAAATGCTCTTATACATTCTTTAACCCCACTTGAGACCCCACACTTAAAACTTCATTAATTATTTTTTTATAACTCGCTATCACATACTCAACATCCTCATCACTAAGCAGCGTATGAAGCGGCAATGTAATTTCATTCTTATACATCTCAAAAGCATTAGGGTAATCCTTAATATCAAACCCTAAATTTTTATAAGCCGTTAACATAGGTAATGGCTTATAGTGGACATTACATGAAACTCCAGCTTCAGCCATCTTAACGATTATTTCGTTTCTCTCTGCTTCATTAATTCCCGGAATCCTAGTCAAATAAAGATGTCCCGAGGATGCAAAATCCTCGCCATAATGTTGCAAGCTTTGAATACCTAATGGCAAAAGTGCTTTATCGTACATCTCAATAATCTCTTTACGTCTTTTCTTAAGTCCTTCATATCTCTTTATCTGAATTAAACCAAAACCTGCCATAATATCTGTCATATTACATTTGTAGGCAGGATAAACAATATCATACTCCCAAGAACCTTTTTGGGTTTTCGCTAGTGCATCTTTAGATTGACCATGAAGACTATATAACATGTATTGCTTATACATCCACTCATCATCTAATCCAAGGTCATTTCTCCAAACGACTGCACCACCTTCAGCAGTTGTCAGATTCTTAACTGCATGGAAAGAGTAGCAAGTAAAATCAGCAACTTGCCCACATTTCATACCATTCCTCTCAGCTCCAAAAGCATGAGCAGCATCTGTCATTACAATTACTCTATTTATCAACTCTTGAAGTTCATTATTAGCCCTAAACAGTTCTTTTTTACTCTCTACTATTTCGAATATTGAATCGTAATCACACATCTTTCCTGCAATATCAACTGGAATAATCGCTTTTGTGTTCTCAGTAATTGCATTAGCAAGCTGTGAATAATCCATTTGAAAGGAATCAGAGGCTGTATCAACCAGTACAATTTTTGCACCTACATGATCAATAATTGAAGCAGTTGCTGTATAAGTATATGCTGATGTTATGACCTCATCTCCAGGGCCAATTCCTAAAATACGAAGAGTGAGCTCCATCGCTGCTGTTGCGGAATTTAAACAAACCGCTTTATTTGTCCCTACATATTCTGCTATTTTTTTTTCAAACTCTTTTGTTCTTGGTCCAGTAGTAATCCAACCAGATTTCATTGCTTTTATGACTTCTCCAATTTCCTCATCTGTAATATCTGGTGGAGAAAATGCTATGTTTCTTACTTGTACGTCAACCACTTTAGTTTCCTCGCTTTTTTCAAGTTTAGATTTAATTATTTGAAATTATTATTTGGAATTTTTCTTAATTAGTCCAATCAGGAAGACGGAAAAACAATACAGATTCAAATTGACTGATTAAAAGGTCATTTAATTCCTATGCATTAATCTTTTCTGAGGAAATATCCTTAACCGTTTGTTCTAAAAACTCTACTAAATCACCCTTGATTTCTTCATTCTGCAATGCAAACTCTATCGTCGTTTTCACAAACCCTAACTTCTCCCCAACATCATATCTTTTTCCTTCAAAATCATAAGCAAAAACTTGCTGTAATTGGTTTAACCGTTGAATCGCATCCGTTAACTGAATTTCACCGCCTGCACCAGCTTCCTGCTGATCAAGCATACTGAAGATTTCAGGAGTCAGGATATATCTTCCCATTATTGCCAAATTGGAAGGAGCAGTTCCTAAGGCTGGTTTTTCTACAAAGTTCTCAACTTGATAAAGTCGTCCATCTTGAAAAGCGGGGTCAATTATCCCATAGCGATTGGTTTCTTCCTTAGGTACGGTTTGCACTCCGATAATTGAATTGTTTGTTTCCTCAAACTGGTTCATTAACTGCTTTAGGCAAGGCGTTTCACTCTGGACAATATCATCACCTAAAAGTACGGCAAATGGCTCGTCCCCAATGAATTTACGAGCACACCATACTGCGTGACCTAATCCTTTTGGTTCCTTCTGCCTAATGTAATGGATATTAGCAAGTTTAGAGGAATATTGTACCTTATTGAGTAACTCTACTTTTCCTTTTTCCAATAGATTTTGTTCGAGCTCTGGAGCGTAATCAAAATGATCCTCAATCGCACGTTTGCCTTTTCCAGTTACGATTATTATGTCTTTTATTCCTGATGCAACGGCTTCCTCCACTATGTACTGAATCGTTGGTTTATCAACGATTGGGAGCATCTCCTTTGGCATGGCTTTAGTGGCAGGCAAAAAACGAGTACCCAATCCTGCTGCCGGAATGATTGCTTTTGTGATTTTTTTCACTTATTAGTCCTCCTACTTATTGCTATTTCACTACCGAGAAAGTTTTGTTCTTTCTTCGATTTGCTAAATTTATAACGAATTCTTTAAGTTCTGTTATGGAAAAATTATCATAAGAGCTTAAAAGATGCTGTATTTCCTCTTCCTGTTCCAGCACCGCTTTCCCTATGAAAATTTTAGGAAATACTGCTTCACTATGAACCTCTTTTTCCCCTAATAGCTCTTCGTACATTTTCTCACCAGGACGGATTCCAGAGAATTCAATCCCAATTTCGTCTATGGAATAACCTGATAGCTGGATAAGGTTAGTTGCTAATTCGACAATCTTAACAGGTTCACCCATATCAAGAACGAATATTTCTCCGCCTCGAGCCAAAGAACTTGCCTGAATGACTAATCTGGATGCTTCGGGTATGGTCATAAAATACCTTGTCATATCTGGATGTGTGACCGTCACTGGTCCACCGGACTGTATTTGTTTTTTAAATAAAGGAATGACACTCCCTCTGCTGCCTAAAACATTTCCGAAACGAACCGCAACAAATTTTGTTGAGCTATTTCTTGCTAACTGCTGGATGATCATCTCAGCAATACGCTTCGTTGAACCCATGACGTTTGTTGGGTTAACGGCTTTATCGGATGAAATCATCACAAATGCACCTACACCAAAAGTATCTGCCGCCTCTGCAACATTCTTTGTACCAAAAACATTATTCTTAATTGCTTCACGAGGGTTGTATTCCATTAGTGGAACATGTTTATGTGCAGCCGCATGGTAAACAACATCAGGCCTGAAGGTTTCCATCACTTCAAAAATTCTATCTCGATCTTGAATATCTGCAATTAAAGGTATTATTTCAATTTGATTTGCATATAACTTTTTCAGTTCCATATCAATCTGATAGATACTATTTTCTCCATGTCCTAGGAGAATAAGTTTTCCGGGTGAGAATCTGCATATTTGACGGCAAATTTCTGAACCAATTGAGCCCCCGGCCCCAGTTACCAAGATCGTCTTGCCCGTTACATATTCAGAAATACTGGTTATGTCCAATTCAACGGGTTCTCTTCCTAATAAATCTTCCACTTCTACTTCTTTAAATTGATTTACCGCTACTTTTCCTAACATAATATCTTCAAGCATCGGCATGATTTGCGTTTTGGCATTCGTTTTCACACATTCATCAAAAATGACCTTCAATTCTTTTTTACTTAATGAAGGTATTGCAATGACGATATTATCTATATGATATTTCCCCACCATTTCTGGGATATGTTTTGAGTTACCCACAACTGGTATTCCTAAGATGTCTAGCTTATCTTTTTTCGGATCATCATCTATGAATGCTACTGGTTTAAGTTCCGTATCATGATTGTTAAGAAGTTGACGTACAACCATGGTTCCAGCAGATCCAGCTCCGATTACCAATGTATTCCTCGTTTCCTTCCGATTATTTATCAAACGGTCACGCAGCATTCTCCAAGAAAATCGCGACCCGCCAATAAGGAGGACATGCATCATCCAGGTCAATGCTATGGCCCTTACATAAACATCTTGAAAAACCATTAACTGAATGGCGATAACAGAGATGACCGATAAGCTTACGGCTTTAACAATGGACAGTAACTCTCTTATACTTGCATACTCCCAGGCCTTCTTATACAGTTTATAAATAGAAGCAAAAAAATGATGGCTGATTAATAGGGAGACTGATGTGACTAACAGTGTTGGTAATTTAAATATTTCCAAATAGGGATACAAGAATAAATAACTTACATAAATGGCCGATAATACTATTAATGAGTCTAATAGGGCCAAAAGTGTTAATCGTTTTCGGTAGGCCAACCACATTTCCCCCTTTGATATTGTTGATTTACTCTCTATTAAAAACAGTCTATTTATGAATGTATTCTATTTCACATGCTTTTCATTGTTTATATAAGAATGAATGATACTGTTTATGTTTCTGTATTTTTTGACTATTTTAAAAATACCAATATGATTTAAGGGCATTTTGTCGTTGAACTATTGGTCGTTCAGAAACAATAAACCCTAAAACTTTATAAGAAGACAAAATTTTTTTAATATTAAATCGTTTCCTAATTATCTATCACTTTAAAAGATTCCGAAAATTTTTCTTTTAAAAGGCACTGGTTTTTCAACAGCAGGACTTTGGTTCTTTAATAGCTGTTCAGCATTTTCTTTAAAATAAAATGTACGTTGTATTCCATATGACTTTGTGATTGTTTCATAGGCATGTTGTAACGTGAACCCTCTAGAGCCAATATTATGGGCATCTGTTGCAATAAAATGGGCCAAATTATGTTCGATTATCTTTTTTGAAAATGATTGGATACTCTTACCGAAGTTCCCGATTATACTGCCAGAGGTAAGTTGAGTTAACGCGCCCTCCTGAACCAATTCAAATAATAGTTGATGATTTGATATCAATTCCTTATTTCTCTCCGGATGTACGATAATCGGTGTTATTCCTTTAAGCAGCAGTTCGTAAATCACTTCATGTGTATATGTAGGAACCCTTCCCGACGGGAGCTCTAACAATAAAAATGTACCGTTATCATCTAAGGTTAGGATTTCTTTTTTTTCAAGTGAATTAAATATGTCCCGATGAATTCTTACTTCTTGCCCGAGATGAATGGTAAGAGGTATATTATTTTGTTTTAAACTCTCATTTAAGCTCATTGCCCGATCAATGATGCCACTTTTAATATTTACATATTTCTCATTTAAGTGATGTGGCGTGGCAAATAAATGGGTGATTCCTGATTCTACCGCTTTTCTTGCCATATTCATGCTTTCATTCATGTCCGCGGATCCATCATCAACCCCTGGGAGAATGTGACAATGTATGTCAATCAAATTTTACACACTCCTTTGTAAAGCGAATAGGGAAAAAGGCCTAATCCGTGAATAATAGGAATTATTACCCCGATTAATAGTAGCATATAAAACTGCCATTAAACAGGGTGTTATTTTGTCGAAAATTGTTTTATTTCGTTAAGATTGATAGTAATAATAATTGCTGTTATCCGTTTCAACACCATTCAAAACGACTCCAAGAAAGGATGTATTAGCTTTCACTAAAAGCTCCTTTGCTTTTACGGCACTTTGTTTGTTTGTCTTGCCGCTCCCCACTACCATGATCACGCCATCACATTTATTGGCTACAATTTGGGAATCCGGTACTACTAGAACGGGCGGTGTATCAAAAATGATATAATCATACATTTCTTTTAATTCATCAATCGCTGTTTCTATCGCTTTGGAATTTAATAATTCCGATGGGTTAGGGGGTATTGGTCCACTCGTCAGAATTTCCAGATTAGGCACATTCGTCTTCATGAGTACTTTTTCTATGCTCATTTTCTTCGTTAGCACACTCGTAAGCCCCTCTATATTACTAAGACTAAAGGCATAATGAACCGATGGTTTCCTTAAGTCTGCATCCACAAGCAAAACCTTTTTCTCCTCCTGTGCCAAAACAATCGCGAGGTTAGCTGCTGTCGTCGATTTTCCATCATTTGGCTCCGCTGAGGTTACCACAATGGTTTGGATGTCTTTATCCACTGAGGAAAATTGAATATTCGTTCTAATTAATCGATATTGTTCAGTGATAGGTGATTTGGGGTTAGTCTGTGCAATTAAATTCACCTGTTTTTTATCTTTACTTCTCAAAAATCCCGCTTCCTTTCCTACTGCTTCTTATCCGGATTATCCTTTATTATGTACTTGTGTAATCTTTTGAATCGATCCAAGGATGGGTAATTCTAGGAGTCTCTCAATATCATCCTCGTCCTTGATCGTATTGTCCATATACTCAAGTAGGAATGCCAAGCCGACTCCAGCCATCAATCCGACCACCACCGCAATTGCGATATTCAATAGTGGATTAGGTTTTACAGGACTAGGATTCTCCTTAATTTCTGCCTTGGCTAGTAAGCTCACATTGTCGACGTTCATGATATCCTTGATTTCCTTTTGGAACGTTTCAGAAATCGTGTTTGCAATTTCTACAGCCTGTGACGGATTACTGTCTTGAACCGTTAATGAGAAGACTTGTGAATTTTCTTGGCTGTTAATCGTGATTTTTTCACTTAGTTGTTCAACGCTTTGGTCTAATTCAAGCTCATCAATGACCTTCTCCAAAATGGCAGGGCTTTTTATGATCACGCTGTATGTATTGATCATGTCGATATTAGATCGTATTTGAGTCGAGTCCAATTGGTTCTCCGATTGCTTCTGGTTAACCAGGATCTGTGTCGAAGATTGATAAACGGGTGTTAATAAGAAATAAGAAATCGTTCCACTAATCAGAGCGGCAATTAATGTCAGCAGCATGATTAGCTTCCAACGTTTCTTTAATGTTTTAAAAATGTCTGTAATACTAATAGTTTCTTCCATTTCATCCTCCTGATATGTTAAAAATGACCTATTGCATTATACCATAATATTACCTATATATATGTATTTTCAAGGAAATTTACTTGAATTTTACAACGAAAGAATTCTTTTCTAACGCAAGAGTAATTTTACAAAAAAGAGAATGGTAATACAAAGGAAATAATTACTAAATTCGAAATATAGCATTAAACATGTATATTTAACCCATTTTCCAGAATATTCGGGACTTAAATTTCAATAAACTTAATTATACACCAAATACCAATCTATCCTATAAGATTTATCAATATTAAAATATTTTCTTGAAAATAACCTAACTAAATGCCTACTCATATAGGAAAATTCGTTTATATGTATAATTGTGTCAAGTATTTTAGTGCCTAGTTATCATTAAAAGTGAAAGGAAAATGTGTAAACTGAAAGTGATAGTTTCAATCAGTAAATAATTTTCATATTAATGGTTAGGTGTGGTCAGAATGATAGGTTACCGAGTTAAGTCGCTTAGGGAAGAAAGGAAAATGTCAATTAGTGAACTCTCCGCAAAATCCGGCGTTGCCAAATCCTATATAAGCTCATTGGAAAGAAACCTTCAAACAAACCCTACTATTTTAGTTTTGGAAAAGATCGCTAGAATCCTTTGTATTAAAGTGGATGCTCTGTTGAATGAACAAGCAGGCAAGAGCATGGATGAAGAGTGGATGGAAATCATGCACGATGTTATGGGGTCTGGCATATCGAAAGAGGAAATGCGCGAATTTATTCAAGATAGAAAGTGATGTCTATAAGGATGAGAAACTTTGAAACCGCTTTCCCTTCGCTTCTTAAGAAAAGCCCAATAGGGAAAAGGTGGAAATCCCCACTTTTTCCCCTTTTATTACTGCTTAAAATATTCCTTCATCACCTCGAACCATATGTAATGCCCTTGGTCATTGGGATGGATGTTATCATTAGTCAGTATGTCAGCCAATCTCATATTCTTTTTACTTAGCCTCTTTTCTATCTCTTCTTTACTATTCATATAAGTCCATTTATTGATTTTGATGACCTGCTCAGAAGCTTGAATATAATCCAAATAATCCAATCCTAAACTATTTTCCGTTTTACTATTGGCAACTGGATTTGGTGAAATGATAAGAACCTTTGTATTTGGCAGCTCTTTCTGTAACTTTGTCATGATGCTTTCCAAATCTTTTTCCGTCTGTTCCAAGCTAAGTGATTGATAATGATTATTTATCAACGAATTTTCAAAAATAATCAGATCGGGATCATCTTGTATCACGGCTTCAATTTTCCTACCTTTCAGCAAATCCTCTGTTGAATACCCCTCATGCCCATGATTAATGAACCGTAATGTTTCCAGATCTTCACGATCTGCTCGCAAACTCTTCTCTAAAAGCCCTGCCCAACTCTTAGAAGCATTACTTGCACCGGTTCCTGAAGTACCATTACTTCCCACTAGGGATACTATAACCTTATCTTGCGTAAGCGACTTATAATGCAGGAAATCTATTAACGGCTGCTTTTTATTATTTTCCGGTTTTAAACTTTGTATCAATGCATCCCTTTCTTCTGTTTCCTTTTCTTTTGCTTTTGCTGCAGCTTCTCTAGCCTCTATCCCTGCTGTCTGGCTTATGTTTTTCCAATGCAGATGGCCAAACACCACTACTGCTAAGCAAAATCCTGTGATAATGATTAAACCATATTTCCTCATCTTTACCTCCCATATTTGAACATTAATGACTGACATGGAAGTCTTATAAAATAGAGTAAATTCTTATTTGAGTACTTTTACCTAAACTCTATTTCACTTTATTCGGTTATTTTTCTCTCATTAATTATATCCATCAAATTTTAAACGATAAAGAATATTTTTCCAATTTCTTCCGACATTAGTCGACATTGTAATATACCATCTTCGCCTTTTGAGGTGTGTTCAATATGATAGGTGAAAATGAAAGGAATTTTTTTAAAGGACTTTTGTTTGGTACACCTTTGAGCATACCGTTATGGATTTCTTTTTGGGGATTGGTAAAATTGATCATTAATAGTTTATTTTAGAGTCCTAGGGTTCTTTTTATTTTATTGTAGTCAATATTACTTAGATTTAAGATGATCTCTTAATTCTTATAGATTGTTCTCCATAACTTCAGTAAAATGAGAATGATAATTACTATCAATTAAGGAGAATAACTATTATGGGTGTACCTTTATTAAAAGAAGAGCTTCCGGTTGTTAATAAAATCTGGTCGCGTGATTTTATTATGATTTTCTTGGCTAACTTTTTTGTTTTTTTATCCTTTCAGATGACTTCCCCTACCCTTCCGCTTTTTGTAAAGGAGCTTGGCGGAAATGAACGGTATATTGGGTTAGTTGCTGGCATGTTTTTATTTTCTGCCCTGATTGTCCGCCCTTTTGCTGGACAGGCCTTGGAAACAAAAGGAAGACGTTTTGTTTTCCTGTTCGGTTTAACCCTTTTGGCTGTATCGATTGGTTCGTTTGGATATATGATGAGTATTTTCCTTCTTTGCGCCATGAGGATTGTACAAGGGATTGGCTGGGGATATGCGACCACGGCTTCAGGTACGATTGCCTCTGATCTCATCCCAGCAAGGCGTCGGGGTGAGGGAATGGGATACTTCACTTTATCGGGGAATTTGGCGATGGCTTTTGGTCCTTCATTCGGGCTTTTCTTGGCGGATGTTTTAACCTTTCAACATTTGTTTTTATTTTGCGGTGTATTAATTCTTGCAGCTTGGATCATGGCTTCAACAATTACTTATAAAAAAGTAGATCATGCTCCTGCCCCAGCTAAAACTAATAGGTTTGACATTTATGAAAGAAGCGCTGTTGCTCCGTCCGTGCTTGTTTTTTTCATTACGGTGACTTTTGGCGGGACTGCTACCTTCTTACCGCTTTATACAATCGAAAAAGGTCTGACAGGTATTCAAGGATACTTTTTTCTTTACGCTTTAGCGCTTATTTTCACACGTATGTTTGCTGGAAAGGTCTATGATCAAAAAGGACATCAGGCTGTCTTCATTCCGTCCACTCTTTTTATCGTAGCGGCGATGCTATTGCTAGCCTGGATGCCAAGTAACATGATTCTGTATATGGCAGCTATTTTTTATGGCATTGGATTCGGTGCTGTCCAACCGGCTCTTCAAGCGTGGTCTCTTGAACACGCTGCCCGAAACCGAAAAGGGATGGCCAATGCCACTTTCTATTCCTTCTTTGATCTTGGAATCGGTTTCGGTGCCATCCTCTTCGGACAAATTGGCTATCTTTTCGGATATATAAGCATTTACATAATGGCAGCAGTCTCTGTGGGGATTTCAATATTGGCTTATTTATGGATTTTAAGAAAAATGAAGTAATTATAAATTAAGGGACATCTTTGTGGATGTTCTTTTTTTTGAAAGGCTCTTTTAGTAAAGATTGTTGTTTTTAAAATGAAACGATTTAAGGTTGATTGGAGCGGAAGTGCGAGACTCCTGCGGGAGCAGCGGAAAGCGAGCACTGGAGGGGAAATCAACCACACCACATTACTTGGTAAATGGCAACAAAGCATTCGAAAACAGCCTATTGTAAACAGAAGTGATTTTGCAGAACAGTATATCGTATTTGCCTTAGCACATTTTTTAACCCCATGTAAAGTATGTAATGGTTTTATTAGTTTTAAGTAATGTTATTGTATTCCCTGTTTCCTTCTCTCTATTTCGTTGTATGATAGAAAAAAAAGGAGTTTTGGGAATGATTATTCTGCAGTATTTTGGAAAAGTTTTTTCATTCATGCATAAGGATATACCGGAAACTCATGTTAAGTGCCATGTTTGTGCAGGTACAGGTGCGTACGATATTTATACAGATTGTCTTACCTGTAATGCAAAGGGATTGATTAGTAAAGTTGAGTATAATAGGAGGCTTGAAGAGGGTGAGATTTAAAGAATTTCATGAGGTCGATATATGTAAACCAGAAGCAATATTGGCTATTGCTTCTTTTTTTTGTCCAAAACGTGCCGTTTGCCCCTAATAAAGGAATTTTTCCTAATTTGAATGTATAAAGACCACCAATTTGGTGGCCTTATACCCTTTTTGTCTCAGGTGGACGTTCCATTCAGAACAATCAAGAAGCAGAAGATTGCTTTTCAGAAATAGTAAATTCACTCTCTTCCTCTAAAGGGTTATATTCATTTTGGAAAATTATGTTTTGAATGTAGTCATAGGTATTTTTAGTATTATGACCACTTGTGCACTCCATTAGTTTTGAAAACTGTGCAGTATGGAAAGGAGATTGCGGGTTATTGTAACTGTATACAATTTCAGAATGCAAATCATTGAATGTCTCTACTATGCCGCCAAAAGCAATCTCTTTCTGGAGAATGTTAGGAGCGCCATATTCCACTTCTGCCAAGGCTTTGTCTTCCCAATAGAAGATCACATTACTACCACCTGCAAACGCATAAAAAGTAATGGAAGAATAATCGGATATGACAACTTTACTGCTCAATAGAGCATCCTTTATGTCTCCTATATAAAACGATTCTTCGTATTTATCATAAATATCTGGGAACTGTTCTTGAAGTATGATTCTTGATTTAGGATGGAGTATGACATTAATTTTTTTATCTTTATAGAACTTCTCTTTTCGAATCAATTCCAAGAATGAAAAATACCGGTCTAAATAGCTTCCAGCTTCAATGCTTCCTGTGAGGTCCCATGGTCGCCATGTAAGCATAAATGTAATTTGATTTTTTTCACTTTGTTGTTCCTGGACATATAAATCGATATTAGGCAGCCCTGTTACCATCAATTCTTTTTCCGTATAACCTGTATTATTAAGGAATAAGTTTTTCTCGAAATTGGAATTTACGAGCATGTAATCAGGTGCAATCGGCACTTTACGGTTAAAGTAACCACGTTCGAAAATATTGGTCGCCATACATGGTCCATGTTGCAACATTATTTTTTTATCAGTTGAAAGAACCTTTTTCTTAATTAAGTAATCGTTATCGTACAATCGGCGTTGTATATGTCCCACAAGATCGGAAGATTGAAAACTTCTAGCTAAAAAGATGTGATAGAAAGCAAGAAAGCTATTTTTCTCAACAAGGGCTCTGCCGTATTGTTGCTTATGATTTTGATATTCGGGGTGGCCTTTTTCCAATATATAAACGCAGGAATCCCCCATCTTGAATGCATATTTAAACAGTTCAAAGGCAGATTCCGAAGCCCCTGCACTGAACTTTTCAAAATAGATATCGTATTTTTTTTTGTTTAGTGAAAAAAGGCTAATCAAATAAGCAAATCTTTCTTTTATTATAATGCTTTTGGCCATTATACTTGTCAATACGATAACGTATTGACCTGTAATAGACTTTCGGATAAAAAGTTCACTATTCATCTGCCCCAAACGATAGGAACGGGTGTTATACAGATAATGATTTTTATCGTATATGTGCTTAGAGTCTGATTTAAAATTATACCAATAACTATGATCAGCGTGACTGAGTTTGATAAAAATAGGCGTATTAATCTCGCTAGTGTTTACATAATGTTGATAAATTTCCTTCATTGGCACGAAAGACCAGTAAGTATGAATGAGTATGGATATCTTCCCTGTCTTCATTGCAAATTTCTCTCTTATTTTGACTGGAAAGAGAAAATGCACTTTAAAATTTACGCTTTTATCGTAACCGAACGATAAATATACTTCTTTGAACGAATAATTTCTGACACGCATGACCCCAACAAATAAGAAGCGAAAGAATAAAAGGAATACTAAACCTTTGAAAAACGGGGCTTTCTCTATTTTATCCAGCGTTTTGTCTATCTGCAGATTTTTTTGGCGTGTTTTCACGAAGGAAAGTTTGCAGTTCGTGTCTACGAAGAAAATGATTCTTTCATCCTCTAATTTCCCCTCTTTATTAACATAACCTTTCGTTAACGTGATTGTTTGTAAGATTGTCATTGGTTCATATTCTGAGAGTGTAACCGTATTGTTCGTTTCCTTACTATACACGAAATACTTCATATTGTATTTCCTTTTTTTACTAATACTCTTTGTGCCATTGAAAAGGCAATAGCCATCCGATAAAATAGGAATTCCATTTTCAAGATGACCATAAATTGTTTCTTGTTTCAATTCTTTCCCCCCATGTTTTCCGGAACTTATAATCCTGCGACATTTTTGCCAGTACCTTAGTCACACCCTATATTTTTAAAAAAGACAATATACCTATGATAGTATAAATAGTTAAACACTTCAATGTAATTATTATTTTAAAAAACTTTTACCCTTGAGAAAAAATGCTAGTTCGTCTAAAGTATCCGTAGGGTGACTTTCCCCTATTTAGCCGTAATATGATAGAATTGTTCGGCACACTAAAGAAACAAGCAGCGAGGGGATTATGGCGACTATGAGGAAGATTATTGTAATCTTATTTTTTACATTTTTATTATATGGATGTGAAACAACGGACAAGGACATTCAGCCTGATACTGAAAGAAACGTCAAACAGGAAAACTCTGATTTGGCCAATGAGTTACATTTAAATTCCAATGGATTTTATGAATATCATTCAAATACATTAAACATACAAATTCAACCTGTTATTAAATCAAAACTGAAATATTGGGTTTCAACCATAAAAGTAAAGAATGTATCACAAGTTAAATCTGAATTTGCAGGCGGTAGTTTCAGTAGTAAAAAAGAAGAAACATCCGAAATAGCAAAAAAAAGCAAAGCTGTGTTTGCAGTTAATGGCGGAGGTATTCAGTTTAAATCCAGGAGCACTGTCATTCGAGATGGAAAAGTTTTCAGAACGGGTTTTGCGCCACTAGAAATCAGAAAAAATGGCAAACTCTTTATTGGTGATGGAAGAAGAACGTCAGAAGACATGCTTGAACAAGGCGCATTACATATCTTTGATTTTGGGCCTGAGTTATTGATTAATGGAAAGGTTCCTTCTTTTAAGAACCAAGATTGGTTTACAACAGTCCGTGCGCCAAGAACTGCGATAGGACAAAGGAAACCATATGAATATATCATTATAACGGTGGATGGTCGTTCGTCTGAATCCAATGGCATGACGTTTGCAGAGCTTGTAAAGGTATTTCAATCCAAAGGGGTAACGTGGGCTTACAATCTAGATGGAGGTGGCAGCACTACCTTATATTACTTGGATAGCATCTTAAATCACCCTTCAGATGGAGAAGAAAGACAAATATCAGACATATTATATTTTACTGAGTAGCATAATTTTTAATTTATACAAACAATAATTAAGCCCCTCTCCATTTAGAGAAGGGCTTTTATTATGGATGAGATATCACAACTACGAGAATTATTAACTGTAAAGCATTTGGCAAATTATTTAAATGTCAGTGAAAAAACGGCTGATGAATACATGGGAAGTCCCGATTTTCCTTTAATTCGTTTAAAACGGGCCAAGAGGGTTTTGAAGGCTGACTTTTTAGACTGGTTACAATCAAAGTAAGAATAATACAAGCAGAAGTCGTTTGGAAATTGTATGCTAATAAAAAGTTTTTAAAAAAGATGAGGTGATACGTAATCGCAGCACCTTATTTGTATTTTAAAATGAGGATAGCAATTTTGATAAGATCTGATTGATTGAACTTATGTTAGTCTGCAAAGCTATCCAGTAAAGCGTACACTCCCTGATTTATGACAATGTCTTCTGTATCTTTTTTGCCTTTATCTAAAGTCACTCCCCTTTGTTACAAGTCATTTCCAGAAGTGATTATGCATTGAAATTCAATAAATTCATTGACTGTATCTTTACCTGCCTTCTAATTTGCAATATCTTTTTAGCTTTCTAAAGCTTATATAAAGCAGACCTCTCGCTTTACCAAATTCCAAATCAAAAAACCTGGGTTAAATCCTTCGGTTTATAGTGCAGCTTCTAAAATCCAAGTAAGGTTGCCTTTTGCACCTTTATCCAAAGTGACGATGGCAGCCTTTGTCTTAGCTTCCCATTTTCCCAGAAGACTCCCTCTACCAGTGTGTAAAGGGCTAGAGCCCAACAGTAAGGGGAGATGAATGTTTGCATATGTCAAAGCAACCTTTGACAAACATACGTTCTATAGGTAATAATAACTATAAGGGGGGGGTGAAACCAATGGTTGTAAACAAAGCTTATAAATTTCGAATCTATCCAACGAAAGATCAACTAGTTCAAATCAATAAAACGTTCGGCTGCTCCCGTTTTGTCTATAACTTCTTTTTAGGCAAACAAAAGGAGAAAGATGCCTTCTGGTATATCTGTGAAGAAATGAAGCAGAACGGCCAATTACCCTCTAATGAATGGAAAGGTTCTTTTCTGAATAAATACGCAACAATCAAAGAACTTCCAGCATTAAAGAAAGAGTATTCTTTCCTGAAAGAAGTAGACAGTATTGCCTTACAGAAATCGGTGGAAAATTTAGCTGATGCCTATAGTCGATATTATAAAAAGCAAAACAAATCACCACGCTTCAAATCGAAAAAGAATCCTATCCAGTCCTACACGACTAAACATACGAATGGAAATATCGGAATAATAGGAAACCAAATCAAATTACCTAAACTCGGTCTAGTTCGTTTTGCTAAAAGCCGCGAAGTCGAAGGTCGAATCATCAATGCCACAATCAGGCGGAACCCATCGGGGAAATATTTCATTTCCGTTTTAGCTAAAACCAAGGTACAAGTACTTCCTAAAACGAATCGTTCGTGCGGTGTAGATGTTGGCTTGAAGAACTTTGCTATTCTTTCAGATGGTACGGTCTATCAAAACCCAAAATTCTTCCGTACGGTCGAAAAGAAATTGGCCAAAGCCCAACGGATTCTTTCAAGGCGACAAGAAATAGCCTTGATTCAAAAGAAACCATTGGCTGATGCCAAAAACTATCAAAAACAAAAACGAAAAGTGGCTATCCAACACGAAAAAATTTCAAATGCCCGAATGGATTACTTACATAAAGTTTCTACCGAAATCATCAAAAACCACGATGTTATTGGAATGGAAGACTTGAAGGTGACGAATATGATGAAAAATAACAAACTAGCTAAAGCGATTAGTGAAGTGTCTTGGTACCAATTCAAAAAATTGATGGAATACAAAGTTAAATGGTATGGTAAACAAATCGTGACCGTATCTAAAACGTTTGCTTCTAGCCAATTGTGTTCTAGCTGCGGGTACCAAAATAAAAACGTTAAACATCTGAATCTTCGTGAATGGGATTGTCCTTCTTGTTCTACTCACCACGATCGAGATATTAACGCAGGACTCAATCTAATGAATGAAGCCATAAGGCTTCTAACCGTAGGAACTACGGGGATAGCCTAATTAAAAATTGGCTGATAGGCTAATGTTCTTAGGAAACCCCCACTTCAATCAGACTATAAGGTCGATAAGTGATGGGTAGTTCAATGTGAAGATCCTTTCGGTAATATCATTGAACTTTACAGCCGAAGCACGGAATTGATGTATGGAAATAGAGATTGACAAGAGCAGCCCCCAATTTGAGTATTGGGGGCTGTTCTTGTTTTTCTATCACTTTTTAACCGTTACTTTTCTTGATTCGCTTACGTTTTTCGCTTTGTCTTTGGCATAGGTATATAGATTCTGCCCGGCTTTTTGTTTGGGGATTTTAACCGAGAATGTACCTTTTGCCGTTGCTGTGGCAGAGCCGATCACTTTTCCTGATGCTTTGATGGATACTGTGGAGTTGGCTTCTGCTTTGCCTGTTACTTTTGTCGTTTTTGTGGTTACTGTGTTGACCGTCGGTTTACTTGGTGCTGTTTTGTCTGCGACGGTCACGGTTTTGATCGAGCTAACATTTCCTGCTTTATCGGTTGCTGTAACGGATAGGACTTTTCCGGCTTTTTGTTTTTTTGACATCGTTACGGTGAAATTCCCTGCGCTGTTGGAATTTGCTTTACCTAAAATCGTACTGCCGGTTTTGACAGTGACGGAAGAGCCCGCTTCCGCTTTGCCGGTTACTTTGACGGTATTGTCACCTACCGTATTTACGGAAGGTCTTGCAGGAGCCGTTTTATCTGCCACTTTAAATGAAACGGGTATACTTTTATTTCCCGATTCATCGATTAGCCTGGTAGAGATGGTCGTTCCGGCTGTTTGTTTGGCAATAGTCGCCGTAAAGGTTTTTTCGCCGTTGATTTTCACTGTGGCGAGTTGGCTTTTATCGGTATAAATGGATACTGTCCCCGTTTTAAAATCAGTCGGGATTTTCCCGTTGATCTTGGTGTCCTTATCGGATATCGCGGTCACGGCCGGTTTGGTCAGCGTCTTCATCTCGAGTGCTTTTTTGGCATTGACCCGCCCGTTTCCATAGTATATGTCTTTCCCTTTTGCACCTAGGTCCACGGCTGAATCATAGAGGCGGTATTCGACCTCCGTTTTGTTAAGTTTGGGCTCATTGGACCAAATCAGTGCCGCTACACCCGCCACCATCGGTGTGGCCATCGATGTTCCGCTCATCCAGCCGTATTTACCATAAGGTAAGGTTGAAAGGATATCACTTCCTGGTGCCGCGATATCGACTGTTGAATGGTAGTTGGAATAACTGGGACGCTTGTCCCTTGAGTCAGTGGCAGCTACAGAAATGACGTGGCTGAATGCGGCTGGGTACACACGCTGCACATTTTTCCCCATATCCCCTTCATTCCCGGCAGCCGCGACGATCAGTACGCCTTTTTTATAGGCTTCCTGGACGGCTTTATTAAAGGACTCCGAATAACTGGTGTCTCCTAAACTCATATTGATGATGTTAGCCTTTTGCTGAACGGCATAATGTATTGCTTCAATGATATCGGCCGTATTGGCATACTCTCCATCAAAGACATTGATCGGCATTAGTTTAACATTCGGGGCAACACCCGTTCCGCCTATGCCGTTGTTCGCAGAACCGGCAATGATACCCGCGATATGCGTTCCATGCGCCCCTTTTGGTACGATATGCTTCCGATTTTTTATCGTATCATAGGCATTGACGATCTTCCCTTTTAAATCTTCGTGATTGCGATCGATGCCGTCGTCAATGATGGCCACGATCAATTCCTTCGACCCCATGGTTTTGGTCCACGCTGCACTCGTACCAAGCTTTTTATGATGCCATTGGTCTATGTAAGCTGGATCGTTCGGACTTTCCATTTTCTTAAAAATGTAGTTTGGTTCTGCATACTCCACATTCTTCTGTTCTTCAAGTTCCTCGATCACGTTGTCTGTCGTTTCCCCTTTAGGAACCTCCACTTTTTCTATCAACTCGTTGATCGGCTCATCGTTCGTCTCTTTATATTTGACGATGACACCATCAGATTGCGGGATCTCTTCTGCAGAAGCAGAATCTGGCTGGTAGTTTGGCAGAATCATAAACAGTAATAATACCGGCAATAAAACCTGAATAAGTTTGTGCATACAATCACTCCAAAAATATGATTAAGAATAGCTATCGATGAGGTTATATCATGAACCAATTCTACTATTTATTCCTAACTAGATTGTATACCGTCTGATTTGGATTTACTAACCTTTTTATCTAGTTAAAATAGCTTATTTAAATACCAAAAAACCGCTATAAATTTGCACTTTGATTTCCACTCCAGGCACTCGCTTTTCCCGCTGGAGTCTCGTACCTTCCGTTCCAATCAACTTATTCAGATAAAAACACTTTTGTCTAAATAAGGGGGCCGAAGTATCAAAACCCGAATTCATGTTTTTTACTTTTTATATGGATGAAACACGATATTGAAGAAATTTGCGGCACTCCTGCCGAATTACTGGCTTGCCGAGACACCACAGCCGCTTGCTTTGATGAGGCTTGGCAGTCAGTCGGCTGAAAGGGAGCTGATTTCTGAAATCAACTGGAACTTTTTAAAATAAAAAAACTGCAGGCAAACCCGGTTTTCCTCGAGTTTGCCTGCAGTCCATCGCTATAAAAGGTTTAATGGCCACCTAAATAGGCATTCTTGATTTCTTCGCTTGCAGTCAGTTCCTCTGATTTGCCAGATAGGACGATTCGGCCGGTTTCGACAACATAGGCTCTGTCCGCTATGGATAGTGCTAAGTTGGCATTTTGTTCGACCAGCAGGATCGTTGTACCTGTTTTGTTGATTTCTTCGATGATATTAAAGATTTGCTTCACCAATAATGGTGCGAGTCCCATCGATGGCTCGTCCAATAACAGGAGCCGGGGCTTGGCCATGAGGGCCCTTCCCATTGCGAGCATTTGCTGTTCCCCGCCGGAAAGGGTTCCGGATTGCTGTTTCAGGCGCTCTAGCAAACGCGGGAATAATTCATAGACTTTCTCCATATCCTGCTTGATGCCTGCCTTATCTTTGCGTAAATAAGCACCAAGCTGAAGGTTTTCTTCAACCGACATGTTAGCGAAGACACGCCTGCCTTCAGGGACATGGGAGATGCCCATTTTCACGATGGATTGTGCTGCCTTTCCGCCTATGGATTGCCCTTCATAAATGATTTTCCCTTGTTTTGGTTTTAATAGTCCGGAAATGCTTTTCAGCATCGTGCTTTTTCCGGCTCCGTTGGCCCCGATAAGGGTCACGATTTCACCTTCGTTAATAGAAAGCGAGACTCCTTTCAAGGCTTGAATGTTTCCATAATAGACATTGATGTCCTCGATTTTTAACATTATGAAACCTCCTCGCCCAGATAGGCCTCGATGACTTTTGGATTGTTACGGATTTCCTCTGGCTTTCCTTGAGCGATCAGTTGTCCGTGATCGAGTACGTATATGCGTTCGCAAACACCCATGACGAGCGGCATATCATGTTCTATCAATAATACGGTCAAATCGAATTTCTCACGGATGAGGGCAATCAGGTTCATGAGTTCGTGCGTTTCCTGGGGATTCATCCCCGCAGCCGGTTCATCCAGTAAAAGCAGTTTCGGGTTGGCCGCAAGTGCGCGGGCGATTTCCAAACGTCTTTGTTTACCATATGGCAGGTTCTTCGCCTTTTCATCCTTATATTGATCAAGGTTGAAGATCTTCAGGAACTCAATCGCCTTTTCATCCATTTCCTTTTCGCCTTTAAAATGGATCGGCATGCGGAAAATCGAACTTAAAATGCCATGCTTCGAAAGCGAATGATAGGCCACTTTAACATTATCGATCACGGATAGTTCACTGAACAAGCGAATGTTCTGGAATGTCCGGCTGATCCCTTTTTGCGTGATTTTATATGGAGGCAGTTTTCTTAAGTTCTCACCTTCCAAAGAAATGGTGCCCTCTGTAGGGACGTAAACTCCTGTCAGCAAATTAAAGAAAGTTGTTTTTCCAGCGCCGTTCGGCCCGATCAAGCCAATTAATTCTCCTGGATATAACTCGACGTTAACATCAGAAACGGCTTTAAGCCCTCCGAACTGGATGCCGACTGAATCGACTTTAAGCAGCGGTGTTTTTATTTTTTTCATGGCTGCTTCCTCCTTTACGTTTGAACATGGATGTTATTTCTTTTGTCCCCATTAAACCTTGTGGACGATAGAGCATCATCACGATAAGCACAAGGCTGTAAATGATCATTCGCGTTTCCGGATAATCCTGCAGGAAAGTCGTGACTACCGTCAGTAATATCGCGGCCAATACGGCACCGGAAAGGCTTCCAAGACCGCCAAGTACCACTAGGATCAAAATATCGAATGATTTCAGGAATCCAAAGTTCGATGGCTGAATGATATAGAAGTTATGAGCGTAAAGCCCTCCAGCAATACCGGCAAAAAAAGCACCGATTGCAAACGCGACAACTTTGTAATACGTCGTGTTGATTCCCATCGAATCGGCAGCCGTCTCGTCCTCGCGGATCGATATGCAGGCCCTGCCGTGGGTCGAGCTAGTAAAGTTTCGGATGACGATGATCGTAATGATGACGGAAGCGAATACCCACGGCCAAGTGGTCAAATGGGAAACCTGCATGCCGCTCGCGCCGCCGACATAATCGATATTCAAAAGCATGATCCGGACGATTTCCCCAAAACCGAGGGTCGCAATCGCCAGGTAGTCACCTTTTAAGCGTAAGCTTGGAATTCCGATGATCAATCCCGCCAACGCTGACGCCAAACCTCCGACTATCAATGCCGCATAAAACGGCATTTCCAGCTTCATCGTCATAACGGCTGAAGCATAGGCACCGACTGCCAGGAATCCGGCATGTCCGATGGAGAACTGTCCGGTTATCCCGATGATCAAGTGCAGGCTAGTTGCCAGAATGATATTGATCCCGATGAACATGAGCGTATTTTGATAAAAAGGATTTAGCGATCCGCCGCCTATTAACACTTGAACTACGGCGAAAAAGATCAATGATAGTGAAATCGAGAGCCAAAAACCTTTTGCTCGCTTAATTGTAGTCATTGCTTTGTCTCCCCTATACTTTTTCTTTTTTGTTTTTACCGAATAAGCCTTGTGGCATGAAAATCAAGATAAGAATCAGTACGACGAAGGCTACAGCATCACGCCATAATGAGTAACCGGCGGCACTGACCAAAGCTTCGATGACACCTAGCAATAAGCCACCGACCATCGCGCCCGGTATAATCCCGATCCCTCCAAGTACGGCGGCAACGAATGCCTTCAATCCCGGAAGCACACCCATGAGCGGCTCAATCTTAATATAGTAAATACCGAAAATGACGCCTGCTGCCCCCGCTAATGCGGAACCGATTGCAAAGGTGGCAGAAATCGTATTATTTACATTTATCCCCATCAGCTTAGCTGCATCCGCGTCGAAGGAAACGGCACGCATCGCTTTTCCAATTTTTGATTTATGAACGATGATTTGAAGGATGATCATCAGGACTACGGCCACTCCAAAAATCAAAACCGATTGACTATTGATGGAAACTCCAAAAATATCGAACTTTTCTGTCGGCAATACATCATTCGGATAAGCTTCCGGCTGTGCACCGCGGACGTAGATGAATCCGTATTCGATCAAAAGGGAAACACCGATGGCCGTGATAAGTGCCGCAATACGTGTTGCGTTACGCAATGGCTTGTACGCGATACGCTCGATCAAAACCCCAAACAGCGCACAGACCGTCATCGAGATTAATAGGGCGGGAATGAATGACAGATCCAGCACCGTTATCGAGTAGAACCCAACGAATGAGCCGACCATGAATACATCGCCATGTGCGAAGTTTATCAATTTAACAATCCCGTAAACCATCGTATATCCGAGAGCGATAAGGGCATAAATACTTCCTAGTGAAATCCCGTTTATTAACTGTTGTATCAATTCCATGTTCGACTCTCCTTGAAAATCTAATTTTATGAATGATTAGTCCAAACTCTTTTCATTCCGTAATGGGGATGTTCAGTGACCTGGTATGCTTTGAAAATGAGAATTCGCCAGCACCTTCTTATTGACGAAGGGCCGGCGAAATGATGGAGTTTTCCTCCGAAATTAAGGATTGATTTTTGTGTTGAATACTTGTTTTCCCTCTTTAAATTCAAGGATGGTAGCAGATTTGATTGGATTATGTTTTTCATCCAATGTGAATGTACCTGTTACTAGCTCAAGGTCCGCCGTTTTTTCCAGCGCCTCTTTGATTTTTTCTGAATCCGCTGAACCAGCACGTTTAATCGCGTCTGCAAGGAAGTATCCTGTGTCATATCCTAGAGCGTTAAATGCATCCGGGGATTTATCTTTGTACTTCGCTTTGAACGCTGACACAAAATTCTGAATTTTCTTATCAGGGTCACCTGAAGAATAATGGTTCGTGATGAATGTGTTATTTAGAGCTTTTGCACCGGCAATTTCAACTAGCTTAGGAGAATCCCAGCCGTCGCCGCCCATGAATGGAACGTCAAGTCCAGTTTCACGTGCCTGCTTCACGATTAGGCCAGCTTCCTCATAGTAACCAGGAAGGAAAATGAAGTCAGGTTTTGCCGATTTCAAACGAGTCAATGTAGAACGGAAATCAGTATCCTTCGCAATGTAAGCTTCCTCAGCCACGATTTTTCCGCCATTTTTTTCGAATTGTTCTTTAAAGGCTGCTGCTAACCCTTTTGAATAATCACTTGCGCTGTCAATATAGATGGCTGCACTCTTCGCTTTGATTTCTTTAGTGGCGAAATTCGCAGCTACCGTTCCTTGGAACGGATCGATGAAGCTTGTCCGGAAAATATAATCGTTCAATTTATCCTTGCTGAAAGTGATTTCAGGGCTTGTACCAGATGGTGAGATGACCGGCACTTTATTATCTTGGGCAATCTGCACTTGGGCAATCGAGTTCGTGCTTGTCGCTGCACCGACGATCGCTGCAACCTTATCCTGTGATGTCAGCTTGATCGCTCCGCTTGTCGCTTCAGACGCTTCAGATTTATTATCGACTTTTATAAGTTTGATTTTTTTACCGTCAATGCCTTCTTTATTGATTTCTGCAGTCGCAAGCTCCAGGCCTTCTGCAATCGATTGTCCATATGAAGCTACGCCGCCAGATAATTCAAGGTTGACACCAATCTTGATCGTATCTCCATCCCCGCTTGTTTTTTCTGATGAACCAGAGCCGGAACAACCAGCCAGCACTCCTGCAGCAAGTGTAAGAGAAAGGAATGCACCTGCTAACTTTTTCTTTTTCATAAATAATCCCCCCATTTTGTAATCAAACTCTGATGCATGAATATTTATTCAAGATGCCTCAGAAAAAATTGATTAGATGAAATGTTTCAAATTAAATTAATATTTCGAAAAATAGTTTACCGCATAATTTTCATTCCGTCTATACAATAATTGTGAGAAGATTTCGCTAAATAGGATATTTTTCACAGGTAGAACTATATCATTTTTATCTTCGTATATTTTAAATATTGCGAAAATATGCTATATAATCAGAAAAAACTGATAATTTAATTATAGTGGTATTGTAAACTCTTTAATTATTGCTCAAAAAAATTTATTCATTTTCTTATTTTCTTCATCCTATTACTTACATTTTTACCAAAATACAAGTATATCGATAGGGAATTAAACCCAGTTTTTTCATTGTTTTTTAGTCTTAATTCCTATATCAAAATTGAATATTACTATACTGGATGTATAAAATCATGCATGAATATCCCTTGCTTTCATTTCCCTGCATATTATGCATATCAATCAAAAAAACCGCCAAATGGCGTTTACGATAACCAAAATGGTTTTAGACAGTTGTTCTTTCTCAGTTAATAAAGCTTATAATAAACTAAGGTTATCAGAATCTTTTAAATAACAGAACATTCATTGTTCCGTTAAAGGGCCAGTTTAATTGAACAAGGGATTGGCATGACACCTTAATTAGTTAGCTATCTACAACACGCCGCAAATGAATTTTGACCAAAGGGATTAAATTGGGGGGAATGGAAAATGGATGTCAAGACACTTTTGTTACAACAATGGGCAAGCTGCTTAGATGAAGAAGATTGGTTTCCACCACTTGAAAAAGTGCTAGAAGACATCACTTTTGAACAGGCAATTTGGAAACCAGCTGATGGGGCAATGAATTCCATTTGGGAATTAGTTTGTCATTTACTTTTCTTTGAAAAGAGATATCTGATGCGATTTCTTGGTGAAACAGCGAATGAACCACAGGCAGAAAATAATGACTCTACATTTCGATTACCAACTGAGACGTTAAAAAATTGGAAGGAAACAAAACAAGAATACTTTTATGTTCATCGTGAACTTGGAAAAATACTAGCAAAATCAGAACATGAAGATTTGTATAGACAGGTTCCAGGAGATAATCCATTAGTGCTTGAACTGAAGAGTTTAGCCATGCACGACGCATATCATATTGGGCAAATTGTATTCCTTAGTAAAATGCAATGAGCTTGGCCAGAGAAACGCAGCTTTTAATGAAGCTTCATTAAAAGCTATTCCATTATAGGGGGTTTTAATGGAATAAGAACGGGAACGTCCAAATCGGACGTTCCCGGTATTTTACCTAAAAAACGACAAATACTGCTTAACAAAGCCTAAAATTTGAATACAACTCCTTTGGTCTACAAACTCAAACGGCCAAACGGCAGTTCAATGGCCTCCTAAATAGGCCATTTTTATTTCTTCACTTGAAGTGAGTTCATCGGCATTGCCCGAGAGGACGATCCGGCCCGTTTCAACGACATAAGCCCGATCTGCAATGGATAGGGCAAGGTTGGCGTTTTGCTCGACCAAAAGGATCGTTGTGCCGGACTCACTGATTTCCTGGATGATGTTGAATATTTGCTTCACCAGAAGCGGTGCAAGGCCCATCGAAGGTTCATCGAGCAATAATAAACGTGGTTTCGCCATTAAAGCCCGGCCCATTGCAAGCATCTGCTGTTCTCCGCCTGAAAGCGTGCCCGCCTGCTGTTTGATTCTCTCCAACAGTCTCGGAAATAATTCATAGACCTTTTTCATGTCTTTATTAATGTTCTCTTTGTCTTTTCGCAAATAGGCGCCAAGTTCCAGGTTTTCGGAAACCGTCATGTTAGCAAAGACACGGCGCCCTTCAGGTACATGGGATATGCCCATTTTCACGATGGACTGGGCAGCTTTTCCTCCGATCGGATTGCCTTCGAACAGAACTTTTCCTTGCTTTGGTTTTAACAGGCCGGATATCGTTTTGAGCAGCGTGCTTTTTCCCGCTCCGTTCGCCCCGATCAATGTCACGATCTCCCCCTCGTTTATCTCCATGGAAACCCCTTTCAACGCTTGGATATTGCCATAATAAACATTGATGTCCTCTATTTTCAGCATCAGGAAACCTCCTCCCCTAAATATGCCTCGATAACCTTTGGATCGTTGCGGATTTCTTCCGGCTTTCCGTGAGCGATAAGCTGTCCATGATCAAGGACATAAATCCGTTCGCATACCCCCATGACCAATGACATATCATGTTCGATGAGCAAGACGGTAAGATTGAATTCCCTCCGGATAAAAGCAATGAGGTTCATCAATTCTTTCGTTTCATGCGGGTTCATCCCAGCTGCGGGTTCATCCAGTAAAAGGAGTTTCGGATTGGCGGCAAGAGCACGGGCAATTTCCAGCCGCCTTTGCTGTCCGTATGGAAGATTCTTCGCTTTTTCATCCTTAAAATGATCAAGATTGAATATCCTCAAGAATTCCAGCGCCTTTTCATTCATTTCCTTTTCCCCGGAAAAGTGTCCCGGCACCCGGAATATGGAGCTTGCTATTCCATGCTTGGCAAGCGAGTGGTAAGCAACCTTCACGTTATCGATCACGGATAATTCACTGAAGAGGCGAATATTTTGAAAGGTCCTCGAAATCCCTTTCCGGGTAATTTTATATGGCGGCTGCTTATTTAGATTTTCCCCGTTCAAGGCAATCGTTCCTTCTGTAGGAACATACACCCCCGTCAATAAATTGAAGAAGGTCGTTTTCCCGGCTCCATTCGGTCCGATCAAGCCCACTAGTTCCCCTGGAAATAATTCGACGTTCACATCGGACACCGCTTTCAATCCGCCAAAACGGATACCCACCGAATCTACTTTAAGCAACGGTATTGTGGCTTCCATCCTTTTTGCCCCCTTTCGTTTTTTTATGTTTGAACAATGATGTGATTTCTCTTGTTCCCATTAAACCCTGCGGGCGGAAAATCATCATCAGGATCAGGACAAGACTGTAGATGATCATCCTCGTTTCCGGATAATCCTGAAGGAATGTCGTCACGATCGTCAATAGAATTGCGGATAAAACCGAACCTGAAAGACTTCCAAGACCGCCAAGTACGACGAAAATCAGTATATCGAAGGATTTCAGGAAACCGAAATTCGATGGCTGGATAATATAAAAATTATGGGCATACAGCGACCCGGCAATTCCGGCAAAAAATGCTCCGATGACGAAAGCCGCCACTTTATAATAGGTCGTATTGATTCCCATCGCATCTGCCGCCGTTTCGTCTTCCCTCACGGATATGCATGCACGCCCGTGAGTCGAATTGGTAAAATTCCTGATAACTAAGACGGTGATCATGACACAAGCAAACACCCATGGCCAAGTGGTCAGGTGAGATACCTGCATCCCGCTTGCCCCGCCTACATAGTCAATATTCAAAAGGACGATCCGGACAATTTCCCCAAATCCAAGGGTAGCTATCGCCAAGTAATCCCCCTTCAGGCGCAAGCTGGGAATCCCGATCACCATACCCGCAACAGCTGCGATGACGCCTCCAGCCAATATTGCTATGATGAAAGGAAGTTCCAGCTTCATTGTCATGACTGCGGAGGCATAGGCCCCAACCGCTAAAAAACCTGCATGTCCGATCGAAAACTGCCCGGTTATTCCAATGATTAAATGAAGGCTCGTCGCCAGCATGATATTGATGCCAATGAACATGAGCGTGTTGATATAAAATGGATTGAGGATACCGTGTGAAATGATATACTGCATGATTCCGAAAAAAATAAGTGCGAGCACGATCGAGAGCCAAAAACCCTTTGAATTCTTTAAAGTAGTCATCGCCATGTCTCCCCTATACTTTTTCTCTTTTATTTTTACCGAACAGTCCCTGCGGCAAGAAAATCAAAATCAAGATAAGTACGACGAAAGCCACACCATCGCGCCATAATGAGTAACCGGCTGCACTGACCAAAGCTTCGATCACCCCAAGCAGCAGACCGCCGACCATCGCTCCCGGAATGATCCCGATGCCGCCCAAGACGGCTGCAACAAATGCTTTAAGGCCAGGAAGGACACCCATCAACGGTTCGATTTTAATATAGTAGATTCCAAAAATGACACCGGCCGCCCCTGCAAGGGCCGAACCTATGGCGAACGTAGCCGAAATCGTATTATTCACATTGATTCCCATCAGCTTTGCCGCTTCGGAATCGAATGAAACGGCACGCATCGCTTTGCCGATTTTGGTTTTATGGACAACGAATTGTAGGATGATCATTAATATGATGGAAACAGATAAGATCAATATCGATTGACTGCTGATGGAAACTCCCAATATATCGAGTTTATCCATCGGAAGGACATTATTTGGATAGGCTTCCGGCTGGGCGCCCCGGATGTAAATCAGCCCATTTTCTATAAGAAGGGAAACACCGATGGCCGTTATCAAGGCCGCAATCCGTGTTGCATTACGAAGGGGTTTGTAAGCAATGCGTTCAATTAAAACGCCAAAGATGGCACATGTGACCATCGAAATCAATAAAGCCGGGATGAAGGATAAGTCCATTACGGTAATGGCGTAAAACCCTACAAATGAACCGACCATGAATACGTCTCCATGGGCGAAGTTTATGAGCTTGACGATTCCATATACCATCGTATAACCAAGCGCGATCAAAGCATAAATGCTTCCGAGTGAAATGCCATTTACCAATTGCTGAATCAGTTCCATATTGCACTCTCCCCGTTAAGGTGTTTTTTAAGTGAATATAGAATAGGGGGAACTTGCCCCCTATCCACGTTAGGTATTATGGATTGATTTTTGTCTTGAACGTTTGTTTGCCATCTACATATTCCAGAATGGTCGCCGATTTGATCGGATCATGATTTTCATCAAGGTTCAGTGTTCCGGAAACTAATTGAAGATCTTTGACATCTTCCAATGCTTTTCTGATTTTTTCAGGAGAAGCATCTCCAGATCTCTTGATGGCATCGGCCAGGTAGTACCCAGTGTCATAGCCAAGTGCGGCAAAGGCATCCGGTGTTTTACCGTATTCCTTTTCGAAGGCTGCAACGAAATCCTGGATTTTGGCATCTTCATCTTCCGGGGAATAGTGATTCGTGATATAGGTATTTTTTAAAGCATCCGCTCCGGCAATTTCAACGACCTTCGGGGAATCCCAGCCGTCCCCGCCCATGAATGGAAGGTCTATGCCGTCTTCACGTGCCTGTTTTAAGATCAATCCGACTTCTTCATAATAACCAGGAAGGAAAACGAACTCCGGCTTTGCGGATTTGATACGTGTCAATGTAGAACGGAAATCAGTATCTTTCGTTACATAAGCTTCTTCCGCCACGATTTTACCGCCCTTGGCAGTGAACGCTTCTTTAAAAGCCGCGGCCAGTCCTTTAGAATAATCACTTGCGCTATCCACATAGATTGCAGCCGTCTTTGCCCCTATTTCGTCAGATGCGAAATTGGCTGCCACCGTACCTTGGAATGGATCGATAAAGCAAGTTCTGAACACATAATCATTTAATTTTCCAGCTTTGTTGGTAATGTCGGGATTTGTTGCAGTTGGTGTGAGTAGAGGAACTTTATTATCTTGTGCGACTTGAACCTGTGCCAATGTATTCGTGCTTGTCGCAGATCCGACTACAGCCACAACCTTGTCCTGGCTGACTAACTTGATCGAACCGCTTGTAGCTTCTGCTGCATCTGATTTATTATCAACCTTAACGATTTCCAGTTTCTTACCATTGATGCCCTCTTTATTAATCTCTTCGATGGCTAGTTTCAAACCATCTGCAGCCGATTGGCCGAATGATGCCGTACCACCAGACAATTCAAGGTTGGCCCCAATTTTAATTGTGTCATCCGATTTTGAAGAACCTCCGCCTGAACTGCTAGTTTTCGAGTCGCCGCTACAACCTGCCAGCGCCCCTGCAACCAATGAAAGTGATAGAAACACTCCTGCTAGCTTTTTCTTCTTCATTTGAAACCCCCTTGTTTTGTGTGTTCTTTTAAACAAACAGAATATCTGAATAAAAACAATATTCTGAAAATAGTGTATCTCATTCTTTCGACCCCGTCTATATGATATGGATAAAAAAGTTATTAAAAGGAATATCTACTATTCGACAAAAAAAACTGACCCTTTATAGAGTCAGTTTTTTTTTATCAATCATTTACACGGCGAACTTCAATGTCTTTCAATATATCATTGATCACCCAGCTTGCTGCAATTAAACCTGCAACGGATGGTACGAAAGCATTCGAAGACGGTGGCATTTGGGCTTTACGGATTTTTGCCTCATCATTGCCGACTTCTTTTCGGACATCCTCACGAATGACAATAGGGCTCTCGTCGGAGAAAACAACGGGAATTCCCTTTGTTATTCCCTCTTTACGCAATCTAGTACGAATGACCTTGGCAAGCGGATCGGTATGCGTTTTGGAGATATCGGCAATTTGAAAACGCGTCGGGTCCATCTTATTAGCGGCCCCCATGCTTGAAATCACCTTGATATTCCGTTTCAGGCATTCCTTCATCACATGGATCTTATAAATGACCGTATCCGATGCATCAATGACATAGTCCAGGCCATAACTGAAGAATTCTTCAAACGTCTCTTCAGTATAGAACATTTTAAGAGCGATCACTTCGCAGTCGGGATTGATATCTTGAATGCGATTTTTCATCAATTCCGCTTTCGGTAGACCGACTGTTGATAATAGAGCATGGATCTGCCTGTTTACATTCGTGATGTCGACATCGTCTTTATCCACAAGAATAATACGGCCTACCCCGGTACGTGCCAATGCTTCGGCTGAAAATGAACCAACGCCTCCAACACCCAGGACAGCAACGGTCGTATTTTTCAGAATATCGATTCCTTCCTTGCCAATTGCCAATTCATTTCGTGAAAACTGATGCAGCATATATATTCAACTCCAATAAATTCTGTTCTTATTTAGCTTCCCAATTAACAATATATCATAAACATCATTAATGACAAGCGAAATATGAGCAGTCTAATCGGAATTGGTGCACTAGGTCATTTTTGATAATTTTTGAATGATGGTTGCCAATAGGAGAGTCCTTTCCGTCAGGCTTGGAATTTCCAAATACTCCTCTTCACTATGTGCATTACCTCCAATTGGCCCGAGCCCATCCACTGTCGCAATTCCCAAATCAGACGTGATGGAAGCATCCGAACCTCCACCCGTGGCCGTATCCGTGATCTCGATGCCGATTTCCTTCCCGGCCTGACGGATCGTCTCTAAAAGCAAGTTAGTTTTCACATTTTTTTCCATGGGGGACCGGTCCATTTTCCCGCTTAATGTCGTTTTCGTTCCTGGAATATAGGTTTCAGCACAGATTTTTTTCAGTTGCTGGAGGATGATGCCTTCCTGTTTTTTTTCCGAAATCCGCACATCCACAAAAGCAGCAGCATGGGAAGCGATCGTATTGACAGCGGAACCTCCTTCAATCATGCCAACATTGACACTGATTCCTTTCTGTTGATCATTCAACCGGTGTAAGGCGATGATCTTATGGGCCAATTCTTCAATCGCACTTCGTCCCTTTTCCGGTTCGATTCCTGAATGGGCAGCCACCCCGACGATATCCACTTTAAACTGACCGCAGCCTCTTCTTGCCGTGACAAGAGAACCATCCGTCCTAGCCGGTTCAAGAATTAACGCGAACTTCTTATTGGCCGCTTTTTCGGATATGAGTGAAGCGGACGACGGAGATCCGATCTCCTCATCACTATTAAGAATGATTTGGATATGCTTATAGCCTGTCTGCCCCGTCTGTTTCAAGCAAAGGACCGCATAAAAAAGCTCAACCAAACTGGACTTCATATCCGCTACACCAGGACCGTATGCCCGACTTCCTTTCACTTTAAAAGGACGTTTTTGCGCTGTGCCTTCCGGAAAAACCGTATCCATATGGGCGACGACCAGAATATGCGGCTGATGCGCATCACGATGCTGGATGACCAGCTGATTGCCATGATTCTGTTGCTCAACGATATTCACAATAAAATCCAGACTTTCAAATTTCGCTTTTAAAATCGAACCAATTTCATCAATACCCTTTTTCGTATGAGAACCACTATCTATATTCACTAGCCGCTCCACTAATTGAAGCATTTCCATCCTCTTTGCATACAATAAATCTTTCAATGCCCTCACTACTTTCTATCCTTGGCTGACTATCGCTCAACCTTACTATAATTTACGAATCTATATTGCGGAATGTTACTTAAATGCTGGAATTTAAGCTAATTCGATGGTTTTTGGGATTTTTTCGTTAGTTTGGGGTTTTTACTGGTGAGTTTGGGCTGTTTACTCGCTAGTTTGCACTATTTACTCGTGAATTTGGGCTGTTTACTCGTGAATTTCCGTCATTTACTCGTGAATTAATCCATCAAGTTTATAAACTCTATTTTTAAATTGCCCCGAATAAGGCAATTCCAGTGAAGATAGCATCCGTTGCATGATATCAATTGAATCGATTTGTAAAAAGAGCCGTGCTTGTTTATTTGTTATATTGGGTTTTATGAGGAGAGCAAAATCACGAAGAGTTTGAATGTGGGCATCTTTCGCGGCGTAAGAACATTGACTGCATGCCCATTTGCCCCAGTGATATTGCATATGGGGAGCAGAGCATTCAGGACATTGAACGCTTTTGAGCAGATCTTGCTCATCAATTTGATACAATTCGAGTATATCAGGATTATGAGGAGTGTTTTTATGCAGAATCGTGTTCGAAAGTCTATTCCTTTGCCTTTGGGTTAATAGCTCAGGAGGATACTTTTCTTCAAGAGTGTGAATTTTGGTTAACAGAGTTTCTTTTCCCGTGATTTTTTTGAAAATGGGGGTAAAACCTGGGGTAGTCCTGATGATGGTATTCGAGTTTGCATTGGCAATGAGCGTTTCAATCGGCAACGAGGGGAAATTGTTAAAAGTAAGCCAATCATTTAATCGGGATTTTTGCACGTCAACCTGGATTAGCGGATCCAGATATGCCTGTTCCTGTCCATCTTTTGTCCGAATCAATTGGGGATAGGTGCGGTCAAAATAGAGCGTTCCCGCAAAATTTTTCACTTCAATGATGATACCGTAATTCCGGGTGAATATTAGGAAATCCAATTGAAAATATCGGCTCCCATCGCAGCTTAATCTCAAATCATGAAATACACAATATTCTTTCGGAAGATTCTTCAGCTCTTTTCCGATACTCCGCTCCCCGTTATATCCTGCACGGATTTTCTGGAAGTCGTTCCTGATTCTTTCCTGTTTTGGATGATTGGCTGAAAGCCTCCTGCTTAATGCCTCCAGTTTGAGCATTTTCATAGGCATTTCACACGGTTTTAGCATCCATACATCAACTCCTTCTCCGTTAGCTTCTTTATAAATGCCCTTTTTTCCTGCTAGGAAATGAAATCACTCGTTTTACTGTGAGTTTGCGCTATTTAATTCATGAGATTTGTAGCTTACTCGTGAATTCGCGCCATTTACTCGTGAGTTTCCACTGTTTACTCGTGAATTTGCGTTTTACTCGTGAGTTTACGCTGTTTACTCGTGAATTTGCGTTTTACTCGTGAGTTTACGCTGTTTACTCGTGAGTTTGTGTCATTTACTCGCGAATTTACGCTGTTTACTCGTGAGTTTGCGCCATTTACTCGTGAGTTTGCGCCATTTACTCGTGAGTTCGCGCCATTTACTCGTGAGTTCGCGCCATTTACTCGTGAGTTCGCGCCATTTACTCGTGAGTTCGCGCCATTTACTCGTGAATTCTCGCCTTTTACTCGTGAGTTTCCACTGTTTACTCGTAAATTTGCGTTTTACTCGTAGATTAACGCCATTTACTCGTGAGTTAACCATTTTGACGCACAAAAAAACCCATGTTGTTTAACATGAGTTGCTTTGTAAGGTGTAAGAGTCCCAATTGTGCCGTTTACGCCTTTGTTTTGAACCCGCTCTCCGCAGGTGGGTGCTCGGTTCCTCGCGTTTGTAAGTCCTCTTCGAGGGAGGCTTTTACGCGGCCAGGAAACTAGTGCTCCCGGTAACTATAAGTGTTCGGTCAAAACTTATAGGTTAAAGAACGAACACATCAGGACTCTTACTTATTGAAGACATCATATCATAATGCTTAACACTGTTTCAAGAAAAAACACCTAGGTATTTTTTCATATTTTTTCCAAATGAATTATTTTTTAAGTGCAGCAAGTCTTAGGTTAAGTTCGGCCAATTGCTTGTCACTTACAGTACTTGGTGCGTCAACGAGCAGGTCGCTTGCGCTTGCTGTTTTCGGGAACGCGATGGTGTCGCGTAGGTTCGTACGGCCTGCAAGCAGCATGACCATGCGGTCCAGTCCAAGGGCAATCCCGCCGTGTGGCGGCGTTCCGTATTCGAATGCATCCATTAGGAAGCCGAATTGTGCGTTTGCTTCTTCTTCGGAGAATCCAAGTACTTTGAACATTTTTTCCTGAACGTCGCGTTCGAATATCCGCAGTGATCCACCGCCAAGTTCGTAGCCGTTCAAGACAAGGTCATATGCTTGTGCACGGACGCTTGCTGGGTCTGATTCCAGTTTGTCCATGTCTTCACGGAATGGCATTGTGAATGGATGGTGTGCTGCATAGTAGCGTCCTTCTTCTTCGTCATATTCAAATAATGGCCAGTCCGTCACCCATAGGAAGTTGAATTTGCTTTGATCGATCAAGCCTCTTTCTTTACCAAGCTTGTTGCGAAGTGCACCAAGTGCATCGGCGACTATGCCTTTCTTATCTGCGACGAATAAGATTAAATCGCCCACTTCAGCTTCCAATGCAGATACTAATTGCTCTTGATCTTCTGCGAAGAATTTGGCGATTGGCCCTTTTACGCCGTCTTCTTCTACTTTCAGCCATGCAAGGCCTTTTGCACCGTAAATCGCTGCGAATTCAGCCAATGCATCAATATCTTTACGGGAATAGTCCGCATTTCCGTCCTTAACGACGATCGCCTTAACTTGTCCGCCGTTTGCAACAGCGCCGGTGAACACTTTGAAGTCACTGTCTTTGACGATTTCGGAAACATCTTTAAGTTCCATTCCGAAACGTGTATCCGGTTTGTCGGAACCGTAACGGCCCATCGCTTCATTGTACGTCATTCTAGGGAATGGCAGTGTTACGTCCAATCCTTTTACTTCTTTCATCACTTTAGCCATCATGTTTTCAGCGGTGTTGATGATATCTTCTTGGCTCATGAAGCTTGTTTCAATATCGATTTGCGTGAATTCAGGCTGTCTGTCAGCACGTAAGTCTTCATCACGGAAGCAGCGGGCAATTTGATAATAACGTTCGAAACCGGATACCATCAATAGCTGCTTGAAGATTTGCGGTGACTGCGGAAGTGCATAGAACTCACCTTCGTGTACACGACTAGGCACTAAATAATCACGTGCTCCTTCAGGTGTGCTTTTCGTTAAGATAGGTGTTTCGATATCAAGGAAGCCTTCACCGTCCAAGTAATCACGGATCGCTTTTGTTGTTTGGTTACGCATTTTCAGCGTTTCGAACATCGCTGGGCGACGCAGGTCCAAATAACGATATTTCAAGCGGATATCTTCTGATACATCGGTTCTTTCATCAATGATGAATGGAGGGGTCTTTGCTTCGTTTAAAATTGTAACGTTTTCAGCTTGAACTTCGACGGTCCCTGTTGTTACGTTCGGATTGAAGTTGGCTTCATCACGTTTGATGACTGTTCCTTGGATATCAAGGACGTATTCATTACGGATCTTTTCGGCTGTGGCCAGTGCTTCTGCCGAGATGTCCGGATTGAAAACGACTTGGACGACTCCGCTTCTGTCACGTAGGTCGATAAAAATGACCCCGCCCAAATCCCGACGTTTTTGTACCCATCCTTTTAATGTTACTTTTTCACCAATAGCTGCTTCTGTCACTTCACCATTGAAGTATGTTCTGCCAAACATGGTATTTCCCCCTTAAGCCTGAAGCTTTTTGAATTGTTCTACGAATGTAGCAAGATCCATTTGGACTTGTTCACCGGTTTCCATGAACTTCACATTGATTTTATTATTTGCCAATTCATCATCCCCGAGTGTCGCCACATATCTTGCTTCAAGGCGGTCGGCTGATTTGAATTGTGCTTTCACTTTACGGTCTTGATAGTCTTTTTCGACGGTAAAACCGGCATTCCGCAATTGATGGGCAAGTTTGACGGTATAATCCTTGGCTGTTTCACCTAATGAAACAAGATAGCAGTCAATTCCCTTTTTGATCGGAAGCTCGATGCTTTCTGCTTGGAGGGCAGCAATCAGGCGTTCAATGCTAAGTGCAAAGCCGATTCCTGGTGTTTCCGGTCCGCCAAGTTCTTCAGCCAGCCCGTTATAACGGCCGCCTCCGCAAAGGGTAGTGATGGCGCCAAAGCCTTCTGCATCACTCATGATTTCAAATGCGGTATGATTATAGTAATCCAAGCCCCGCACTAGGGTCGGATCTTCGACGAAATCGATTTCCAAATCGGTTAAGTGCTGTTTCACCTTTTCGAAATAAATACGGGATTCATCATTTAAATATTCAATGATGGAAGGAGCCGTGTTCATCAATTCGTGATCGTGATCCTTTTTGCAATCCAGGATACGCAAAGGATTTTTTTCGAGACGGTTTTGACAATCGCCGCAAAACTCGCCGATGCGCGGTTCGAAATGTTTGATTAACGCATTGCGATGCGCTGTCCGGCTTTCCTTATCACCAAGGCTGTTGATCACAAGTTTCAGCTTTTTCAAACCAAGTTCCTTGTAAAGGTTCATCGCAAGTGACAGAACCTCTGCATCGATTCCGGGATCCTTGCTTCCTAAAGCTTCAATGCCGAATTGAACGAACTGGCGGAACCGGCCTGCTTGCGGACGTTCGTAACGGAACATCGGCCCGATATAATAAAGCTTGACCGGTTGATTGGCCCACCCGAACATTTTGTTCTCGATATATGACCGTACAACCGATGCAGTGCCTTCAGGACGAAGGGTTAAGTTCCTTTCACCGCGATCTTGAAATGAATACATTTCTTTTTGGACGATATCGGTTGTATCCCCTACACCACGTAAAAATAATTCCGTATGCTCAAAAATCGGTGTGCGGATTTCTTTATATTGGTAACGGTGACAAATCTCACGCGCTGTGTTCTCGATATACTGCCAAATTTCCGTTTGGCCAGGCAATAAATCCTGGGTACCTCTAGGAATCTGAATAGACATATGTGTTTCCTCCTTTAAAGCAAGACGCCATTTCTGATACGGCGCTATACTGATTTTTTCCAAACAAAAAACTCCCGCCCCTTGTAACTTATCCGTTACAAGGGACGAGAGTTTGGATATCCCGTGGTGCCACCCTAGTTGAAGCACAAAAAAAGTGCCCCCGCTCAAGAACAGTTAACGCCTGTTTTACGTCCATCTCCTATTAAGTAAATCCGTTCGGAGTGAAGCCTACGGAGGGTTCTTTCATTAAGTCATCATGTGGAATGCTTTCAGCCTCGGCATTTCCTCTCTTTTCATGTGTTTCTTAATTACTCTTCTCCATCATTGGTTATTGCAGTAATAAGTCTGATATTTTATAATCATACGGACGTTAACATCAAATGTCAAGGCAGACTGAGGATTTTGTCGCATTTTATTGGTTCAAACGTTTTTTCAAATTTTTGATCGTCCGGACATTGACCCCGAATTCGGATGCCAATTCAACAAGGTTTGCGCTTTGTTCCTTTTGAATGAAATCGTGAAAATCGACACCCAGTACTTGATTGCCTCCGCTTAAGCTCGTTTGATCTTTTTCGCTGAATTTCATGTGGTTCCCTCCTAGAGTTATATAAGCTCTATTCTTTCCCAAAAAAAATGTTTTTTTGCACAGGGAAAGAGGGAAATTTTCATTGAACGAGAATACATACTTATAGACATTAAAAGGGAGAGACAACTTATGAAGAAGAAATCGGGTTTATTCAGCCTGACACTGATGCTGATATTTTCAGCGATTTTCCCCATCAACCACGCTTTTGGAAAAGATGAAGGGGAAAATATCGTAACGACCCAAGTGGTCAATGTCCGTGAAGGTGCAGGCCTCAGTTTCCCTATCGTAAAAAAACTGGAAAAAGGGGAATCGTATCCCATTCTGAATGAGGATGGCGACTGGATCGAAATCCGGATCGGCGTCGGCAAAACGGGATGGGTTGCCAATTGGTTAGTGGAGAAACAAACGGGGTCCGAAACCAATCAGGTCAAAAAAGAATCCGGACAAGGCGTGATAACAGGCAGCTCCGTCCGTGTCCGTACAGGTCCCGGCACTACATTTCAAACGGTTGGGTCCTTGAGTAAAGGAACGGCTGTTGACATCATTGAAAAGAATGAAAATTGGATAAAGGTCGAAATGGCTGATATCGAAGGCTGGGTCTCATCTGACTACTTGAAACTTCCCGCCGCATCAGGAAATGCAGTGAAGAAAGATTCAACTAAGGAAAAAGAAACGAATCAATCCGTAAAAAATGGTGTAACTTTGGTGGATCGGCTCAATGTCCGTTCGGAACCATCCACAAGCAGTGCCTCGCTCGGAAAGCTGAATAAAAATACGTCAGTGACCGTTTACAGGGTTGAAAATGAATGGGCTGAAATTGATTTCCAAGGAGTCCGCGGTTGGGTAGCTGAATCTTACATACAAGTAAACGATGATAAAGCTGATATGAAAAATGATACGGCAGGCGCCACCGCAAGGGTGACCGCTACGGGTTTAAATGTCAGGAAAGAAGCCTCTCTCTCAAGCAAGGTCATCGGTTCGGTGAACAAGGATGAGACTTACGCCGTTCTGCAAACAAAGGGAAATATGACACAAATAAAGCTCTCCGGTTCAAAAAAGGGCTGGGTCGTGAGTTGGTACCTGGAAAAAGAGAGTGCTGAAGAAACGGGGAAGAAAAAAAAGGTTGATGTAAAAGGAAACAAGATTACCATCATTCATGATGGTACGATCCTTAGAAGCGAGCCTGATGGCAACTCAGAGATTGTAAAGCAGGCCAATACAGGTGAAACTTTCTCCGCATCGGGTATGGAAGGCGACTGGTATTCCATTAAACTTAAGAGCGGAAAAACAGCTTA
Source organism: Peribacillus sp. NPDC056705 (assembly GCF_043656335.1). Classification (NCBI taxonomy): domain Bacteria; kingdom Bacillati; phylum Bacillota; class Bacilli; order Caryophanales; family Bacillaceae; genus Peribacillus; species Peribacillus sp. NPDC056705. The sequence continues at coordinate 43,425 of NZ_JBHTYI010000028.1, forward strand.
TGTGGCCGGATGGATCGTGACGATCGAAGGGAATTCCGAGCAGATCCAACGGCCTGGCGTTGAGAAATACTTAAAGGATAAAACCATTGTGATCGATCCCGGCCATGGCGGCAGGGATAGCGGTACAATCGGCGTCGGTGGAACACTTGAGAAAAACCTGACGACTCGAACGGCAGAATTGCTGCGTGACAAACTTCAGGCGGCAGGAGCTAAAGTGATTCTGACCAGAAGCGGAAATACCTATGTTCCACTCCCTTCCAGGGTCAGCACTTCACATATACATAACGCGGATGCTTTCATCAGCCTCCATTATGATAGCACCAAGGACCAGATCACCAGCGGGATAACATCATACTACTATCATGACTATCAGCGTGCCTTGGCGGCTACACTGGCCAATTCACTCGGTTCTACCATGCAGGTGCCCAATCGTGGATCACGTTACGGGAATTTCCATGTTATCCGTGAAAATAAACGGGTGGCTACACTCATTGAACTAGGTTATTTAAGTAATCCAGTGGAAGAATTGACGTTAACATCGAATGAATATCAAGAAAAAGTCACATCGGCCATCTATAATGGATTGGCGCGGTATTTTAAATAAAGAGAAGAAAAGCCAGCTTCGCATCGAAGCTGGCTTTTCTTCTCTCACACCAACAAAAAAACCTGCCGCTGCAGGTTATTTTTTGCTTTCAAGCATTAATGTAACGGGACCGTCATTAGTAAGCTGAACATCCATCATGGCACCGAATTGACCTGTTTCCGTATGGACGCCTTTCTTGCGAAGTTCCTCGTTAAATGCTTCATATAATTCATTCGCCTCTTCAGGACGGGCGGCGTCCATGAAGTTGGGTCGACGGCCTTTACGGCAATCGCCGTATAAGGTGAATTGTGAAACTGATAAAATCGAACCTCCCACATCCAATAGTGAATGGTTCATCTTTTCATTTTCATCTTCAAATATTCTTAGATTGACAATCTTATCGGCCAAATAGGCTGCGTCATCGATGGTATCCCCATGGGTGATACCAACCAACAGGACGAGCCCGCTGTCGATTTGCCCGATTATTTGGTCTGCGACAACTACTTTTGCCGCTTTGGAACGTTGTAAAACAACTCGCATGGCAATAAAAACTCCTTAGTTCATTATCCTTCTGACGGAATAAACATCCGAAATTTGTTTTATGCGGTCGACGACCTTTTGTAAATGGGCAATGTTATGAATATAAATCGACATGTGAATGGTCGCCACCTTATTCCTGTCGGATTTACCCGAGACCGCTGAAATGTTGGTCTTGGTTTCATTGACGGCTTGCAGCACTTCGTTTAATAAGCCGCGACGGTCATAGCCGCTGATTTCAATTTCAACGATGTATTCCTTGCGTTCGTTAATCGTACTTTCCCATTCAACCGGTACGAGGCGATGATCGGCATCCCCGCTATCCAGGTTCGGGCAATCTTGTCTATGAACTGAAACTCCACGGCCTTTGGTTATATAACCAACGATTTCGTCCCCTGGAACTGGGTTGCAACAGCGTGATAAACGGATAAGCAGGTTATCAATCCCCGGTACCTGTACGCCTGAGTCACGTTTTTTAGATGTATTGGAGAAGGTTTTCAGATCGGCTACCGCTTCAGAAATATCTGCTTCTTGCTCTACCATTTTCTGCTTACGCCATTTTTCAGTAAGGCGGTTGGCCACCTGAAGGGCTGTTATTCCGTTATATCCGACTGCGGCATACATATCCTCTTCATTCAGGAAGTTGAATTTATCCGCAACACGCCTGATATTCTCGGCAGTCAGGATTTCCTTCAGGTCGAAATCCATATCCTTGATTTCCTTTTCAACAAGCTCTTTGCCTTTTTCGATATTTTCTTCCCGGCGCTGCTTCTTGAAGAATTGGCGGATCTTATTTTTCGCTTGAGATGTTTGCGTTAGCTTAAGCCAATCCTGGCTTGGACCATATGAATGCTTCGATGTTAAGATTTCTATGATGTCGCCAGTTTTCAGTTTATAATCCAGCGGTACCATTTTCCCGTTCACTTTGGCACCAATCGTTTTATTTCCGATTTCCGAGTGAATCCGGTAAGCGAAATCAATCGGGTTGGATCCTGATGGCAGTTCGATGACATCGCCTTTTGGAGTGAAAATGAATACCATATCGGAAAAAAGATCTATTTTAAGGGATTCCATGAATTCCTCGGCATTAGTCGCATCATCCTGGAATTCAAGAATTTCCCGGAACCAAGTCAATTTTTCTTCCAGTGAAGGCTGTTCACCGACATCTTTTCCCTCTTTATAAGCCCAGTGCGCGGCAACCCCGAACTCGGCAATGCGGTGCATATCGGAAGTTCGGATCTGCACTTCCAGCGGATCGCCTTTCGGTCCGATCACCGTCGTATGAAGTGATTGATACATATTCGGCTTCGGCATCGCGATATAGTCTTTGAATCGGCCAGGCATCGGCTTCCAGCATGTATGGATGATCCCTAAAACGGCATAGCAATCTTTTATGCTATTGACGACGATCCGAACTGCAAGCAAATCATAAATTTCGCTGAACTGCTTATTCTGCAAAGCCATTTTACGATAAATGCTGTATATATGTTTCGGTCTGCCGGAAAGGTCAGCTTTAATGTTGACTTCCTCAACGTTTTTACGCACTTCATCAATGACTTCTTCCAGATACTTTTCACGTTCTGCACGCTTTTTCTTCATCAGGTTAACGATTCGGTAATACTGCTGAGGATTCAAATACCTTAGTGCAGTATCCTCCAGTTCCCATTTAATCGTGCTGATACCAAGACGATGGGCAAGCGGTGCGAAGATTTCCAACGTTTCGTTCGATATCCTTCTCTGCTTTTCCTGCGGCAGATGCTTCAATGTCCGCATATTATGCAGTCTGTCCGCAAGCTTGATCAAGATGACCCGTATATCCTGGGCCATCGCCACGAACATTTTCCGATGGTTTTCCGCCTGTTGCTCCTGCTGTGATTTATATTTGATTTTCCCTAACTTGGTCACGCCATCCACAAGCATGGCGACTTCAGGACTGAAATTTTCTTCAATATCCTTCAAAGTGATCTCCGTGTCTTCAACAACATCATGTAAAAAACCTGCCGCAATGGTTGCAGGGTCCATTTCAAGATCAGCCAGAATGCCCGCCACTTGAATCGGATGAATAATATACGGCTCTCCCGATTTACGGAATTGTTCTCGGTGAGCATACTCTGCATACTTAAACGCTCTATGGATAAATTCAGCTTCTTCCGGCTGAAGATATAAGCTGGCCCGTTCCACAACCTGCTCGGCAGTCAATATTTGATCATTAGCCATTTAATCACCTTAACCCCACTTTAACTGCCACCGGATATGATCCGGATTGAGTATGATTGGTAGCACTTCCCTTTATTCTGCAAAACGTGACAATTTTTGCGAAAAAAAATAAATCCGCTTAAACGGATAAAAGTGCAAATAAACTTATTAGCAGAAAAACTCTTTATTATTACTATTATCGAAAAAAAAGGCAAGGATGTAAAGAGTTAAACGTGTATTTTATGAAGAATAGAGCATTTTTTCACTGGAAATTCGACAAAATCCAGCTAAAATGAGTAAAAATAGAAAAAGAGCACCCTGGTGAGTGCTCTCGTTTATTAAAAGCTCATTAATGTCAAGACATCATAGCCGTCTAATTTATCTTTACCATCCAAGTCTGTCAATTCAATAAGGAATGCAATCCCGGCTACAATTCCGCCAAGCTGTTCAACCAATTTGATCGTCGCTTCGATTGTTCCCCCGGTAGCAAGCAAATCATCCGTGATCAGGATACGCTGTCCCGGTTTAATGGCATCTTTATGGATTGTCAATACATCCTTGCCATATTCTAATCCATATTCGACTTTTATCGTTTCACGTGGAAGTTTTCCTTCTTTTCTCACTGGCGCAAAGCCCACTTCCAATGAGTATGCGACTGGACATCCGATAATGAATCCGCGTGCTTCAGGCCCTACCACCAAGTCGATATTTTTATCGCGGGCGTACTCGACGATTTGGTCTGTTGCGTATTTATAAGCTGCACCGTTATCCATTAATGTTGTAATGTCTTTGAAGACAATACCCGGTTTTGGCCAGTCTTGCACAATTGTTACATATTGCTTTAAATCCATTGCTTTGTTTCCTCCTCAAGGTCTGTTGCCTCATGAGCTAAATAATGATTGAACCAATCGAATAATTGCTGATAGGAAGAATAAACAAGCTCTTGTTCAAGCTCAAATTGCTCTTTCTTTCTTGTATACGATTCAGATTCGCTGAGATCGCGTTTTTTCGCATTGGTTGTGAGCATAATTAACCCATTCTCTATTGTAACAAAATCAAGCTCAAAAAACACCTTAGAAATAAAATCCACTGTATCTCTTGACCAGCCGCGATATTTGGCCAGGTCATCACCGTATCTTTTCACATCGAGCGGACCTTTTTTGGCAAGGAAGGCATAGAACCATTTAAAATGATCCCTTGTTGGCATCGTACTTAAGAAATGGTCCTGTTCATGGGAAAAGTGAGCGTAGATACGCGAAGGGTTCTTATTGGCGATCACCCGTTTCAAATATTCCCTGGACGGCGGCATGTCCATGAATGCCAAATGACCTTCGAAGCAGTCGAGCTGCTCAGCATCCAGTTCATTCTTGATAAGAACAAGATCTGGATGTTTTTGCAAAAAGGGGTATCTGCGATAAATATCTTCCGAGAAAATGACGATTTTCCGGTTTTGTACAGGAATGTCGGCAAGCCACTTCTCTGCCTGTCCTTTGCCGCGGTAATCGAATAACTGCCAATGGGTCACCGAGACATCCTGGACAAAGATCTGGGGCTTTTTCATATTATTCCACTCATTGATGGAAAGCTCACCAATAACCGAGACTTCAGCGTGCGGAGCAATTTCATCGACAAAATGGCCGAGACCGAAGCCCACACCGTCTAGTTTGTGACTATCACCATCTTCCAGCTGGACCTTCAAGTGATTTTGGTTCGCACCAATTTTGCGGACACTTGAAAGCTGGACGGAATCTATCAAAATCTTCGGCTTAGGATTCGTAACCCCAAATGGCGCCAGCAAGCTCATCTCCTGAATCGTTTGAATGGAAACTTCAGCTAAAGTCGTTGCCCCGTCCAAGTTTGTAATGGGTGTGAAGTCTTCTTCGTTCAGTTGTTCCTTCGCAATCAAGTTCATGCGGTCCCTGAGCTCCTGAACATCTTCAATTTTCAAAGTCATTCCAGCAGCCATCGGATGTCCACCGAAATGAGGCAGCATTTCACGGCAGGCGGAAAGACTTTGAAATAGATCGAAACCGGCGATGCTCCGGGCAGAGCCTTTAGCTAACCCCTTTTCCCGGTCATAGCTCAATACAATCGTTGGCCGGTAAAAGCGTTCAACAAGTTTAGAGGCCACAATCCCCACAACTCCGGCGTTCCAGCCTTCCCTGCCGATGATGAGTACACCATTGGACTCCGGCGGGAAGTTTTCCTCGACTTCAGCAATCGCTTCTTCCGCCATTGCCGCAACCATTTCCTGTCGCTCTTTATTGATATCATTGATTTCATTGGCAAGTTCAATCGCTTCTTCCAGACTTTGTGACAACAGTAAATCGACAGCGGGATCGGCATCTCCAAGGCGCCCGACAGCATTGATCCGCGGTGCCATCGCAAAGCCGATCGATTCTTCATTCAATGCTTCCTGCTGAACATTCGCCACTTTCATTAAGGCAACAAGTCCCGGGCGGCGCGTCAAACGTAACTGCTCGATGCCTTTCGCGGCAATGACGCGGTTCTCCCCTTGTAAAGGCACTAAATCCGCTATCGTGCCGATTGCCGCTATCTCAAGCAAATCCTCAGGCAATTCCCCAAGCAAGGCGTGTGCCAGCTTAAATGCGACCCCTACTCCGGCAAGCTCTTTGAATGGATAGGAACTGTCCTCAAGTTTAGGATGGATGATTGCCAATGCCTCAGGCAGTTCCGGTCCCGGTTCATGGTGGTCGGTCAAAATATAATCCATGCCAAGCTCGCCGGCAAGTTTCGCTTCATCGACTGCAGAAATTCCGGTATCGACGGTTATTAATACCTTCACCCCTTGCTCAGCTGCAAGGCGGAATGCCATTGGATTCGGGCCATATCCTTCTGTAAACCGATTCGGGATATAAAAGTCAACATCGGCCCCCAATCTCGTCAGCGCCGTCATCATCACTGTGGTCGATGTCACGCCATCTGCATCATAATCACCGAATATACGTATTTTCTCTCCATTTTGAATCGCTTCTTTTATTCTATATACTGCTTTATCCATATCCTTCAATAAAAATGGATCATGAAATGTTTGATTTTTTACAAATAAAAATGATCGGGCACTTTCAATCGTATCCAGGCCTCGATTCACAAGCAGGGCTGCAACCAAAGGTGTGATATGAAGCTCTTCAGCTAGTACAGCAACTTTGTTTTCATCGGCAGTTCGTAAGTTCCACCGGGTTTTTGGCTTTAACATTTATTCACCCCTCAACTTACTCATTATACAAAACGAATATACCAGTTTCAATTTTATTTTAAACTCATAATTGGCTGCATCCCCTGTTCGATAAGCTTAGTCAACAAAAAGAAGGCTGGCATCATGCCAGCCCCCTTTCACCTATTAAACTTGTCCTTCAAGACTTTGTTTCTTTTCTTTCGCGGTATTCAGCGGACCTTTCTTCTTCAATTCCCTGATTTTCAAATCAAGCCAGAATTGGGAAGCGATCAATAGCGATGAATACACGCCGCAAATTAAACCGATAAACAGGGCAATGGAGAAGTTACGGATAGCTTCACTGCCGAAGATCATCAATGCGATGACCGTGATGAGGACGGTCAAAACCGTGTTAATGGATCTCGTCAAAGTTTGCCTGATACTGATGTTCACTATGTTTTCAAGTTCTTCGACGGTTTTGATTTTACGGCTGAAGCGCAGGTTTTCACGAATACGGTCAAAGGTTACAATCGTATCATTGATCGAATAACCGACGATCGTCAGAACCGCAGCAATGAAGGTGATATCCACTTCGAGCCGGAGCAAGCTAAAAATCGTGATGATGAAGAAGGCATCATGTATGAGCGCGACCACGGCCGGTACGGCCATTCGCCATTCAAATCGTATCGATACATACAATATGATTCCGATTGATGCGATCGCTAAAGCATACATGGCATTTTTCGCAAGCTCTTTTCCTACAGTCGGTGATACGGTGCTAACATTCGGTTCCGCTCCGTAATCCTTCTTGAAATGGTCCTTCAATTCAGCGATTTCCTGTTTATCGAGGACACCGACTGTCCGAACGACAGCATTTTTATTGTCTTTACCAGCGAGCCTGACATCCTTGATATCATCCGCGTCGATACCGACCTTTTCCATTTCGGTTTTGACTTGCTGAGTCGTCAAGACGTCCTTGGACGCAATCTCGATTCGGGTACCGCTCGTGAAATCAATCCCAAGATTCAATCTGAAGACGAGCAGGAAAATGATCCCGATAATGGTGACACCGATTGAAATCCCATAAAAAACTTTCCGATGTTTGACGAAATCAATTTTATCAAAGCGTGTTGGCAACGACATTAAATTCATTTTCTCGGATAAATCGTGAATGTATTTCTTCTTTACGCCAAACCATGATGCACGTTTGTCCAGGAACCCGCTATTCACCCACAGGCTCATAAAGAGGCGTGTACCATAGACGGCTGTAATGAAACTCATTAAAATCGAAATGATCAAAGTGGTGGCAAACCCTTTAACCGAGCTTGTTCCATAATAGAACAGAACAGCCGCAGCCAGCAGGGTCGTTAAGTTGGCATCCATGATTGTACCAAGTGAATTCTTGGTACCTTCTTTATAAGCCGCTTTAACCGATCTGCCAAGTTTCAATTCATCCCTGATCCGCTCATAGGTTATGATATTGGCGTCGACGGCCATCCCGACCCCGAGTACCAATGCTGCAATACCAGGCAGCGTAAGGACCGCATTCATCCAATCAAACACTAAAAGCGTCAAGAAAAGGTATATGCTCAACGTGACGACCGCAATGAATCCCGGGAAGCGGTAATACACAAGCATGAAGATAAAAACAAGTGCAATTCCGATGATTCCTGCGAAAATAGTATCATTCAGTGCACCCGCACCGAACTGGGCACCTACAGAAGTGGAATACTTTTCTTTTAAATCTACAGGCAAAGCACCGGCATTCAGAAGGGCTGCAAGCTCTTTCGCTTCTTCCACCGTGAATTGGCCGGTAATATAGACCTTCTTCGTATTGAAAACTTCCTTGACAGATGGAGCTGAAATCATATTGTCTTGGGAAGACGTATCTTTAATAGAATCTTTTCCTTCCTCGAAATCCAGCCAGATTGCAAGTACATTTGTCGGACTTGGCATCGAGGATATTTTTTGAGTGATGTCCTTAAATTTATTTACATCTTTCAATGTGACTTCGACAACCGGTTTATTATCTTGGAACGTTTGTTTCGCGCCGCCTTCTTTCAGGTCGGCACCGGTCATCATTTCCTTATCGTTGTAGTCACGGAAGGATAATTTAGCTTGTGTCGAGAGGATTTCGCGAGCGTTGTTTTGGTCTTTGACTCCAGCCAATTGAACGCGGATCCGGTCTTTCCCTTCGATTTGAATGTTAGGTTCGCTAACGCCCAAAACATTGACACGCCGCTCAAGCGAGCTTACTGTAGCCCGTAAAACATCCGGGGTGATCTTTTCCCCAGACAGCGGTTTTACTTCATATAACACTTCAAAACCGCCTTGAAGATCAAGACCGAGCTTGATATCCTTTAGGATTCCTTTTGAAGTCGTCCCCATCGCTGCGAAAATCAATAGTGCGATTAGAAAAAACGCAACGATCCTGCTTCTTTTTACCATTATGTAGTAGGCCCCTTTCTATAATACGCCTGTTCCTGAAGTTAAAAAAACTGTCATTTTTAGTTTATATGATAACTGCAAACCCTTTGCTTCTTGAGAAAAAGGATACAGCTTCCCTGCTTTTTCCAAAAAAAGCATAACCATATCTATTATGAGTCATATACAAACAGCTGTCAATTTAAGTATATCTTTGCCCTATTCTTTAAAAAGTTCCTTCAGTTCTTCTTCAGAAAGCGGCTCAAATAGATTTGGTGATTTATATGCTTCAACCATTTGGAAGTTCATGAACTGATTGCTCGAAAATGTCACGATATCTGCGACAAGTTCATGAAGGTGAATATTTTCCTGCGGACGCTTCCATTTATTTTTCGTTAATGTTCCCCAAATGTCTTCCTCCGTTACGGCATTCAATCCGACCATTTGGAATTCCTCACGCTTGCTCTTCAAAAATGGACGTACCTTTAGATAATACCTTTGATAGGGATGATTCTTTTTTGCCATCACTTTGCCTCCAGTAAAAATGATTCTCAAATAAATGCGCATTTTCTTAGAAGGGTTTCGATCATTTGTTAGAACGCAAACAAACACTTTTGTCATGCTTTGTCCAAGTACAAGCATATAGATAATTGTATAGCATAACCGCTTTTTTGAGAAGGCAGGGAGGGAGTTCTATGTCCAAATTTTTAAAAGGGACGCTGATTTTATTAATCGCAAGCCTGATTACAAGAGTTCTTGGTTTCATTAACCGCATTGTCATCGCCCGCTTCATCGGCGAAGAAGGCGTTGGTTTATATATGATGGCTTTACCGACCCTCTTTCTCGTCGTGAACATAACCCAGTTAGGCTTGCCAATCGCCATTTCGAAATATGTGGCTGAGGCCAATGCCAGAGGTGATGAGCGGAAAATCAAGAAAATCCTTGTCGTCTCTTTGGCCTGCACCATTACTTTATCGTTGATTTTCACTCCTGCGATGCTGCTTTTCGCGCCGATTTTATCAGATTACCTATTCACTGATGAACGGACGGTATGGCCGCTCATGGCGATTGCCCCTATCGTACCGATCATCGCCATCTCATCCGTACTGCGCGGTTATTTCCAAGGCAAGCAAAATATGAAGCCCTTCGCTTTCTCCCAAGTTATCGAACAGGTGGCCAGAATCACTTTCATAGCCGTCCTGACGAAGGCCTTTTTGCCATATGGAATTGAATATGCAGCAGCCGGTGCAATGTTCGCATCGATTATCGGTGAACTTGTATCCCTCTTCTACTTATTGACAAGCTTTAAATTAAAGAAACATTTTAAGTTCAGAAAGGGTTTCTTCAAGAATGTCAAATCCGGAAAAGGAACGTTCACGGAATTGATGGGGATCGCCCTTCCCTCCACCGGAAGCAGGATGATCGGATCGGTTTCGTGGTTTTTTGAACCGATAGTGGTAGCCCAAAGTTTGGCAATCGCCGGAGTCACCGCAGCCGCAGCCACCAGTCAATACGGGGAGCTGACAGGGTACGCACTGCCTTTACTCATGCTTCCATCTTTCGTTACATCATCATTGGCGACGGCACTTGTCCCGGCTGTGAGTGAAGCCCGTACGACCGGAAACTTTTTACTCGTTGAACACAGGCTTCAGCAGGCCCTGAAAATCACCTTTATCACAGGCTGCTTAGCTATCGTGATTCTGTTCATCTTTGCCGAACCGATTTTACAAGTCATGTATGGCTCTTCGCATGCTGCTGTTTTCATTAAATTCCTGGCACCTTTTTTCATTCTTTATTACTTTCAATATCCGCTGCAATCCATGCTGCAAGCATTGGATCTTGCAAAGGCCGCAATGTTCAACAGCCTGGCTGGGAACATCCTTAAAATCGGTGTGATCTGGCTGCTCGCGTCAAAGGAAAGTTTCGGGATCATGGGTGCCGCAGTGGGGATAGCTGTCGGTACGATGCTCGTTACCTTCCTGCATTTTTCAACCGTGCTGAAGGTCGTTCCTTTCACGCTTCATTTCCGCAGCTATATATCCGCTTTGGTCCTTGCTTTAATTTCAGGATGGGGCGGTTATTATCTTTATCAATTCCCGCTCTCCTCACTGCCACTTGGCACACGGCTTATGTTTTCCGTGACGATCGTTATCCTGCTGTTCACATTTTCCCTGCTCATGACCGGCAGCATAAAAAAGGCGGATCTGATCAGGATACCTGTAGTGGGCGGCTTTTTATCAAAATTCGCTTGGAAATAAAATGAACCGAAGCATTAAAAGGCTTCGGTCATTTCTTCGTTTCATTTTTATCGATATAGAATTGGCCATCTATGTACCCACAAATCGAAATCTCTGTAATCTTAGTTTCTCCCCGTTTTTTCAACTGGTGCCGGAGCCAAAAATGATTTTTGCCAATTCTATCGAGATTCCTCTCCTGTATTTCCCCGTCTATTATAAGGGGATAAGGTGTTTCCTTGGTTTTAGACCTTTTACCTTTGGTATGCTTGATGATCGAAAGCTTTCCTGAGGATTCGAGGATGGCGAATTGCACTTCATTTAAATCACTTATCCCCTGTTCACGCAGCTGGGTCAATAAATCATCGAAATTATATCTTTGCCTACGCATCGCTTTTTCATCTATTTTCCCTTGATTGATGATGATCTGCGGCTTACCGTCCACGATGTTTCGAAATCTTATGCTTTTCAATGAAATGTAGGCCATGATTATTTGGATGAAAGCAAGTACGAACATCGGTATGGTTTGCCTGAAAAATGGTTTTTCCAAATCTTCAAAGGAAAGGACGGCGATGTCCCCTATCATGATGGATACCACCAAATCAAGTATGCTCAGTTCCCCAACTTCCCGCTTACCCATCAATCGGAAAAGTAATAATATGACTAGATAGATCACTGTTGTTCTAAAAATAATAGCCAGGGTATCCAATGAATAACACTCCTTCATCCATAGCATGGCTTGGGAGCTGAAAAATTACTCCACAATCTTTTCTAATTTTGCGGGAAGCTCCTTAAACCTGGTCTAAAGGTTCGATATCGGGAATATGCTTGTACAAACACATAAACAGGCTATACGTATCAGCCTTTCAAAAAGGAGGAATACCCATCGAAACTAAAAAAATGAGTGTCGCCGTGATTTATGGCGTAGGCTCCATCTTTGTCATAGCGATGATTGCTAGTTTAATCGTTTCCATCCTTCTTCGTTTTACTTCATTGACGGAATCATCCCTGACATACGTGATCATGATCGTGTCCTTTTTATCGCTGTTCATTGGTGGATTCATTTCAGGAGGCAAAGGGAAAAAGCAAGGACTATTCTTGGGCGGGAGCACTGGGCTGCTTTATCTGTTGGTCGTGTTCCTTTTTCAATATTTAGGCCACGATGCACTCTTCACCATCAAGCAATGGATATACTATGGCTGTTTTGTGATTACGGCCATGATGGGCGGCGTGCTTGGGGTCAACATGAGTTCCGACTCCCGTCCCGATTAAAAAACAAACGAAAACCGGGCACATGGCCCGGTTTTCGTTTGTTTTATACGGATACTTCTTTATTCGGTGCGCTTTCCGTAATTTCACGGATTGCTGCACGGTCAAAAGTCAGTTTTGTGCCGTCTGGTGATTTAATGACGATTTTCAGGTCATCGATTGCATCGATTGTTCCGTGCATGCCGCCGATTGTAGCAACTTTATCACCTTTTTTCAAACTGCTTTGCATGCTTTGCGTAGCCTTTTGGCGTTTTTGCTGCGGGCGGATCAATAAGAAATAGAACAATACGAACATTAAAATCAATGGAAGTATTTGTGTTAAAGAACCCATTTTGTATATTCACTCCTTTCGTTCATTAAAATATTTATGGAATTAGAAGTTTCTCGCATTTGGTTCATTGAAACCATACTGCTCAAAAAACTCTTCCCTAAAGTCTCCAAGACGATCTTCTCGAATAGCTTGTCTGACCTGTTCCATCAAGTTTAACAGAAAGTGAAGATTATGGTAAGTCGTAAGACGAATCCCAAAGGTTTCTTCACATTTAATCAAGTGGCGGATATATGCCCGGCTATAATTCTTGCAAACATGGCAATCGCAATTTTCATCGATTGGACCGAAATCGCGTGCATACTTCGCATTTTTCACAACCAGACGCCCATTGCTTGTCATGAGCGTACCATTACGCGCAATTCGCGTCGGCAGTACACAGTCAAACATATCGATGCCGCGGAGTGCACCATCGATCAATGAATCCGGTGAACCGACTCCCATAAGGTAACGCGGTTTGTCAGTTGGCAAAAGCGGACTTGTAAACTCAAGGACGCGGTTCATGATATCCTTCGGTTCCCCTACGGATAGTCCTCCAATAGCATAACCCGGGAAGTCAAGGGAGACAAGGTCTTTTGCACTTTGTTTGCGAAGATTTTCAAACTCCCCGCCTTGAACGATTCCGAACAGACCTTGGTCATTTGGGCGCTCATGTGCATTCAAACAGCGTTCCGCCCAGCGCGACGTCCGTTCTACCGACTTCTTCATATACTCTTCAGTCGCCGGAAATGGAGGACATTCATCGAATGCCATCATAATATCGGAACCAAGCGCATTTTGTATTTCCATCGCTTTTTCCGGAGATAAGAATAATTTATCGCCATTCAGATGGTTCCTGAAATGCACGCCCTCTTCTTCAATTTTACGGAACTCGCTCAAACTGAAGACCTGAAAGCCGCCTGAGTCGGTCAAAATCGCCCGATCCCAGTTCATGAACTTATGCAATCCGCCAGCTTCCTTGATGATTTCATGCCCCGGACGCAGCCATAGGTGGTACGTATTGCTCAGGATGATTCCTGCCCCCATTTGTTTCAAATCTTCCGGGGACATCGTTTTGACAGTAGCCATCGTTCCAACCGGCATAAATGCCGGCGTTTCAAAAGAACCATGCGGCGTATGGACGCGGCCTAGCCTTGCCCCTGTCTGTTTACATGTTTTGATTAACTCATATCGTATTGCAGTCAACGCAATAACTCCCTTCAAGAGCCTCACACTCTTATATTACTTAATTAACATTGCATCTCCAAAACTAAAGAACCTGTATTTTTCTTCCACAGCCGTTTCATAAGCATGTAGGACCTGCTCCCTGCCTGCGAGTGCAGAAATAAGCATGATTAAAGTAGATTTGGGCAAATGGAAGTTCGTTATCATCGCATCGATCCCTTTGAACTCATAACCAGGATAAATGAAGATGCTCGTCCAGCCATTCTCTTCCTTGAAAACCCCATCATTGCGGGACGCAATCGTTTCCAATGTCCTTGTGGACGTTGTGCCGACCGTAATGATTTTCCCGCCCTTAGCTTTCACATCATTCAGCAATCTGGCTGTGCCTTCCGTCATTTGATAAAATTCCGAATGCATTTCGTGGCTGTCAATATCGTCGACACTCACTGGACGGAATGTACCAAGTCCAACATGCAGCGTGATGAAGGCAATGTGGACACCCATCCCTTTAAGTTTCTCAAGTAAATCCTCCGTAAAATGCAGGCCAGCGGTAGGTGCCGCTGCAGATCCACGTTCACGCGCATATACCGTTTGATAGCGGTCCTGGTCGTCGAGCTGCTCCTTGATGTATGGAGGTAACGGCATTTCGCCAAGCTTCTCCAGTATTTCATAAAATATGCCGTCATATTTAAATTCGAGGATTCGGCCGCCATGCTCGAGCACGCCTGTACAAACGGCACTCAGCTTACCATCGCCAAAAACAATCGTCGATCCTTCTTTAATCCGTTTGGCCGGCTTCACAAGCGTTTCCCATACATCATCATGCTCTTGCTTAAGCAGCAATACTTCGATTTTTGCACCGGTTCCTTCTTTACTGCCGTATAGTCGGGCCGGAAGCACCTTCGTATCATTCAACACCAGGCAATCTCCCGGTTTGATATATTCCGTAATATGGCTGAATACATCATGCTGAAGCTTACCGGTTTCTTTGTCCAGCACCATCAATCTACTAGCTTCCCTATCCTCCAAAGGAACTTGGGCAATCAGTTCCTCCGGTAAATGAAAATCAAACATATCCAATTTCATCTGTTCCACTTCCTTACATGTCTATCAAGCTGTAATCATTATTTAAAACGGCCGATCAAATAAAAAATCGCGGACAACACAACACTGACGATGATTGATGTAACGATAGGAAAGTAAAACGTCGTATTCCCCTTTTTCAGAAAAATATCTCCCGGCAGCCTGCCGAGATGTATATATTTCATCGCAAAACCAATCACGAATATAATCACACCCAGAATCATAACCATCTTTGGTATATTCATCATTCAGGCATCTCCATGCCGAAATGCTCATAAACTAGCTGTGTTGCCAACCGGCCTCTTGGGGTACGCTGAAGAAAACCGACTTGTAACAGATATGGTTCATACACATCTTCGATCGTATGTGCCTCTTCGCCAATCGTTGCAGCAATCGTTTCCAGACCCACTGGTCCGCCACGGAATTTTTCAATGATCCCTTTAAGTAATTTATGGTCAATATGATCGAGTCCTAAACGGTCGACCTGCATTAATTCAAGCGCATAATCGGCAAGCTCGGCCGTTATCGTACCATCACCGCGCACCTGGGCGAAATCCCGGACCCTCCGTAAAAGCCGATTGGCAATTCTCGGGGTGCCCCTTGACCTTCTTGCAAGCTCGGCCGCTGCTTGACCATCCATTTCCGTATCCATGATTCTTGCTGTACGGATGATGATATCAGTCAAATGGTTTTCCGTGTAATATTCAAGCCGGCTCAAAACGCCAAAACGGTCCCTGAGCGGTGCAGACAATGAGCCTGCACGTGTCGTGGCCCCTACGAGGGTGAACGGCGGCAAGTCGATCCTGATCGAACGGGCTTCCGGTCCCTTACCGACTACAATATCCAGACAGAAGTCCTCCATAGCCGGATATAGCACTTCTTCAACGACACGCGGAAGACGGTG
The DNA here is from genome assembly GCF_043656335.1 of Peribacillus sp. NPDC056705. Lineage (NCBI taxonomy): Bacteria > Bacillati > Bacillota > Bacilli > Caryophanales > Bacillaceae > Peribacillus > Peribacillus sp. NPDC056705. The sequence continues at coordinate 59,322 of NZ_JBHTYI010000028.1, forward strand.
AATCTCATCGATGAATAATACATCACCTGGTTCAAGTGCACTCAAAATGGCCGCCAGATCTCCCGGCCGCTCAATGGCGGGACCGGAAGTCGTGCGGATATTCACACCCATTTCATTGGCGATGATGACGGCAAGCGTCGTCTTTCCAAGACCAGGCGGTCCATATAAAAGTACATGATCGAGCGTTTCTTCACGCATCCTTGCCGCTTCGATGTATACACTTAAATTCGCTTTCACTTTATCCTGTCCGATATATTGCTTTAAGTTTTGCGGCCGCAGGCTTTGTTCAAAGGACAGTTCGTTCAAATCGGCTTCCTGATTGAATATTCTCTCCTCCATTGCGCCACTCCTTATCTTAACATCATTTGCAATGCTTTCTTAATATATTGCTCGGTCGTCATATCTTCAGCCTGCAATTTCTTGGCAACCTTTTGGATTTCCTTTTCAGAATAACCAAGAGCCTTCAATGCAAGAATGGCTTCATCCAATTCCTCCGTATAGCCATTTGGACTGAGTGCAGCCGTTACGCCTTCGTTAAACAAGCTTGGAAACGCATCCGGAATAATGTTCTCAAGTTTCCCTTTTAAATCGAGAATCATCTGCCGTGCCGTTTTCTTTCCGACTCCCGGGAATTTCACCAAAAACGATTCATCTTCATTTTCGATCGCCTGTACCACCTGATCAACCTGGCCTGATGCCAATATGGCTAGAGCACCCTTCGGCCCGATTCCCGTTACATTCAATAATTTTGTGAATAACGCCTTTTCTTGACGAGTCTGAAACCCGTATAATGCGACCATATCCTCACGAACATAATGATACAAGAAAACTTGGATTTCTTTCTGGAATTGAGCGGAAAAAATAAAAGGATTCGGTGTCATCACTTGATATCCGATTCCCCCATTTTCCACAACTATGTATTCAGGCCCAATATAATCGACCTTGCCTTTTATATAATCATACAAATTAATTCTCTCCCTGATTTTGCTGTACCTCTCATTTTATCATAAAAAGGGGCGTTGTTCATTAAAAGTTATTTAGTGGGCGCAAAGACTTTACAATGGAGGATATCCCGTTTCATTACATTTGGGTATTATCCCTTCGTAGACAATTGGGGTTCTACCCAAATTTTATAAAAGTTGATTTGAACGGGTGTACTAGACTCCCGCGGGGAAAGCAAGTGACAGGAGTAAACGTTCACATCGTACTAACCCTAAAAAAACTGCAAGTAAACCTGAACTGCCCCGTAAATGTTAGACACCAACTAACATTTATGGGGTGTTTTTTATGGCCAATTTTTCTGCCGAACAGAAAATATTCATTACACGA
>NZ_JBHTYI010000029.1:0-57229 GCF_043656335.1 Peribacillus sp. NPDC056705
CTCTTCAGCGCCGATGGTAGTTGGGGGTTTCCCCCTGTGAGAGTAGGACGCCGCCAAGCCATTTAAAAAGATCAGCCATCCGGCTGGTCTTTTTTTGCATAATGCAAAGAATAATCATTGGATATAAAAGGATTATCAATTAAGGAAACTTTTATAAAGACATACACGTATTGAAATTCTTCATCATACATTGTTAAAAGCATCCCCGGTTCTCTTAAACTATTTAAGTTAATGTATGCGAACAATGGTTTTTGGGGAGAATGCAGGTATGGAGGTGGAGATGTTGGGGACAACAACAACCAAAACAACGGCAGGGGAAACGTGCGCGGTTTGTGAACAAATAAAAGGGATGGGTATACATCTATATACGACTTTTATTTGTGAGGAATGCGAAAGGGATATGATCAGGACGGATACGAATGATCCCAAGTACCAATATTACTTAAAGCAATTAAGAAAAATCACTAATCCTGAAATATTATCATGAAAAAATAGTATGTGGAAAGTTAAAGAGTCAGAGAAAAAAGAAATGATGTGTTTCTTTAATCTCTGATTCTTTTTTTGGTACTTTAGAAGAATGCTTGGCAACATGCTCCCATGTTACTGTTTGTTCCCCCAAAACCGACATGTTCGGAAACGCATAATTGCCTTTAAGCCGACGCAATATGAGATAAAATTGAACTTATTTGATAAAATGAAAAAATACTATGATATATGAGGGAAGAGAAAAATGAATCAATCACAGACACCGTTGTTCGATGCAATGAGTGCTTTTCATAAAAAAAGGCCAATATCTCTTCATGTCCCAGGGCATAAAAATGGGTGGGTGTTTAATAAAAAGGGCCAAGCCTTATATAACCTCATTCTTGGTATTGATGCCACGGAGATAAGCGGTTTAGATGATCTGCATGCGCCAGAGGGCGCCATTTTACAGTCCGAGCAACTACTCTCTGACCTATATGGGGTAAAGCGGAGTTATTTTTTGGTTAATGGGTCCACCGTAGGCAACATTGCCATGATTCTTGCTACCTGCCGGGAAGGTGATAAGGTCCTTGTCCAAAGAAACTGCCATAAATCGATTTTACATGGATTGATGTTAGCGAATGTACAACCGATCTTTTTACAACCAGCCTATTATGAGAAATGGGGCATTGCTGGCGGTGTGGGATCAACATTAATCGCAGAAGCCTTGAGTGTACATCCAGATGTAAAAGCCATCATTGTTACCTATCCTAATTATTATGGTCTTGGTGAAGACTTGACGGAAATGGTAAGACTCGCACATCAAAAGGGGATTCCTGTGCTGGTGGATGAGGCACATGGCGCTCATTTTCAGTTGGGAAGCCCATTTCCTAAGCCGGCAATTTTGGCAGGGGCAGATGCCGTTGTCCATTCAGCGCATAAAACACTGCCGGCTATGACGATGGGGTCTTTTCTTCATGTGAATTCACCCTTAGTTGATGTCGATCAAGTATCATTTTATTTACAAATGCTTCAGTCGAGCAGTCCATCTTACCCAATTATGGGGTCGCTCGACTTGGCCAGGGCCTACTTAGCTGCTTTTACATCAGAAGATAAAATATCCCTTATTGAAAAGATATCAGACTTCAGAGGGGAATTAGGTGCCTTGCAAACAGTAAGGGTGCTGGAGGCGCCACAAGGCACCTTGGCAGACCCGTTGAAAGTGGTCATTCAATCAACAAATGGATTAAGCGGGTTTGAATTACAGCAGCTATGTGAAGCCAAAGGCATTTTTACGGAATTGGCTGATCCTCATAATTTATTAATGATTTTACCCTTATTAAAAATGGGTGCCGAATTTCCTTTTCATGAAATCGTTCAAACTATAAAAAGAGCCACTGAAGACAGAACTGGAAGTAAGGAATCAGAACTTGGGGCCCCATGGACTGATGGAAGGTCAATGACAGGACTTGAAATACCATACTCCGTCATGAAGCATAGTAAATCAAAGCCTGTCACATTACGGGAAGCAGTGGGTGAGGTATCTGCCGAGATGGTCATTCCCTATCCGCCAGGCATCCCTTTAATTATGTCCGGGGAAATGATTACTCCTGAGCATATAGACAACCTGAGAAGACTGCGAGAACTGGGATCAAGGTTTCATGGCGGTTCCTCCCTTTCAAACGGAGAATTGATCGTTTATGAAAGCAGGCATTAAAATGATATACTACAAACAAAGAATCTTGGAGGTACATCGATGAAACGTGGTATTTTTATAACAATGGAAGGGCCTGAGGGTGCCGGGAAAACAACAATTACCCAAATGCTTGGCAAGGCCCTGCAACAAGAAGGCTATCAAGTCCTATTAACGCGTGAGCCAGGGGGTGTTCCCATTTCAGAGCAAATTAGGGAAGTGATCCTTAATAAAGATAATACAGCCATGGACTCGAGAACAGAGGCTTTATTATACGCAGCAGCAAGGCGTCAGCATTTAGTGGAAGTGGTCATGCCTGAGTTGGAACGAGGAGGAATTGTCCTCTGTGACCGATTCATAGATAGCTCGTTAGCCTATCAGGGTCATGCAAGGGGTTTGGAAATAGAAGAAGTTTATAATATCAATAAATTCGCAATTGGAGATATGATGCCAGATGCCACGTTCTTTTTTGATATAGACCCGGAAGTGGGATTGAGACGTATCCAGTCCAATGGGGAACGGGAAGTGAACCGTCTGGATCTTGAAGCCCTCGACTTCCATAAAAAAGTTTGTGAGGGGTATCAGCTCATTATAAATAGATGGAAAGACCGTTTCATTATCGTGGATGCAGCCCGGACAATAGATGAAGTTTTTGAGGAAACGAAAGCCAATTTGCTGAAATTTTTAGCGAAAGCAGGAAACTAAATATACAGGTTTCCATATTATTCAACCAATACTATTCCAGACAAGGACTAGTTGCTATAATGGAGTTAGTAAAAATTCAGAGTAACCGGAGGATGATGAGAATGAAAATGATCATTGCTGTCGTTCAAGACAAGGATAGTCATCGCCTGCTGAATGAATTAGTGGAAAATAATTTCGGAACGACCAAGCTAGCCAGCACTGGCGGGTTTTTAAAATCAGGCAATACAACTTTTATGATTGGCACAGAGGATGAACGTGTTGACAAAGCAATCCAGATCATCAAACAGAATTGTCAGTCACGATCCCAGTTAGTATCACCGGTTTCACCGATGGGCGGGAATGCCGAATCCTATGTACCTTACCCAGTGGAGATTCAAGTAGGCGGTGCGACCATTTTTGTTCTGCCAGTTGAAAACTTTTTACAATTTTAACGGTTAGTTTCAGGGAGGTTCATTATGAAAATCAACTATGATAGCCCTATAAAGCTGGATAAATCGCGTCAGGATGCCAAACAGTTTCAAACCGGAAATGGAAGATTTCAACAAATGGTCCAGACACAGGATCAAAAGATGCAAATCCAAACATTAAACCGTCTGTTAGGCGATATTGAAGGGGCGGGTCAGCGTTTAGTAAGGTCACGCACTTTTAGGGAATTGGCAAAATATAAAGCATTGGTGAAACGGTTTGTTAAAGAAGCGGTTGAATATGGATTGGAATTGAAGCAATCCACGAGCTGGAATGAATATGGACAGAGCAGGCCGTTGAAAACCGTGGAAACGATAGATGTAAGATTAGTTGAGTTAAGTGAGGAAATTCTTAATAAAGAGAAAAGCTCGCTTGAAATTTTGGAAATGATAGGCGAAATTAAGGGTCTTCTGATTAATTTATATACTTAAGTGAGTTGATGGTTTTGGATAAAACATGGCGGGACATGAGTCAAATTCAGCCGCAGGTAATGACGATGCTGCAAAATAGCATAACGAAGAAAAGGGTGGCCCATGCGTATTTATTTGAAGGGGAAAAAGGGACAGGTAAGCAAGAGATAAGCAATGCCTTTGCAAAAAGCTTACTATGTGAAGCCCCGACAGCAGGTTATGAGCCATGCGAACTTTGTCGGAATTGCAAACGGATTTCAAGTGGGAATCATCCTGATGTCCATTTAATAGAAAGAGACGGTCTCTCAATAAAGAAAGAACAAATCAAGGGGCTTCAGGAAGAATTTTCGAAAAAAAGCGTAGAGGCGGATCGGAAGGTTTATATGATTGCCGATGCCGACAAAATGTCGGTGGGGGCAGCCAACAGTCTATTGAAATTTTTAGAAGAACCTTCAGCTGATACTGTAGCAATATTGATGACCGAACAGCTTCAGAGGATTCTGCCGACTATATTATCAAGATGCCAAGTGATTTCGTTCAAGCCATTATCTCCTGAGAATGTGAAACGGAAGCTGATGGAACAGGATGTAGAACCACAGCTGGCTTCGGTTATTGCACACATAACACAGAATGTGGAAGCTGGAATCGGGCTTAGTCATGATGAATGGTTTGTACAAGCTCAAAAAATAGTGGTAAAATTATATGAAGTGTTAAAACTTAATTCTTTGAAGGCATTGCTGTACCTTCAGACGGATTGGTTCACACACTTTAAAGAAAGAGAACAGGTTGACAGAGGTCTTGATTTGTTACTTCTTATATATAAGGATTTATTATACATTCAGTTGGACAAAAAGGACTTCGTTGTGTTCCAAAATAAACTGAAGGAATTTGAAACTCACGCTCTTCATCTTTCCCCAAGACGCCTTGCTGAACATATGGGTTGCATTTTGGAAGCAAAAAGGAAGCTGATGTCCAACACGAATCCACAGCTGTTGATGGAACAGCTTGTGCTGAATTTGCAGGAGGGATCATGATTTGTATGATGTTGTAGGTGTCCGTTTTAAAAAGGCGGGCAAAATATACTACTTCGATCCGGGTGAATTCGCTATTCCTAAGGACGATTTTGTAATAGTGGAGACTGTCCGCGGTGTTGAATTCGGTAAAGTCGTTACAGCCCGAAAACAAGTAGATGAAAACGATGTTGTCCTGCCATTGAAAAAAGTACTTCGGGTCGCTGATGCAAAAGATAAGCTGATTGTAGACGAGAACAAGGCGGCTGCAGAAGAGGCTTACTCTATATGTTGTCAAAAGGTTGTGGAGCATAAGCTGGATATGAAGCTGGTTGATGTGTCATATACTTTCGACAGAAATAAAGTCGTGTTTTATTTTACAGCGGATGGTCGCGTGGATTTCCGTGATTTAGTCAAGGATTTAGCTGCCATATTCAGAACTCGCATAGAACTGCGCCAAATTGGGGTAAGGGATGAGGCAAAGATGCTTGGTGGCATCGGACCTTGTGGCAGAATGCTTTGCTGCTCCACATTTCTTGGAGATTTTGAACCGGTTTCCATCAAAATGGCGAAGGATCAGAATTTATCATTAAACCCTACAAAAATCTCAGGTTTATGCGGTCGATTGATGTGCTGTCTGAAATATGAAAATGATGAGTATGAAAGTGCGAAGGAAATGCTTCCTGATTTAGGTGAAATGATTAATACGCCTGGTGGCAAAGGCAAGGTAGTGGGGCTTAATATTCTAGAACGCGTACTTCAGATTGAACTAATCGAGCAAGAAAGAGTATTAGAGTATACTCTAGATGAGATTCTAAAAGAGGGAGCCGTTTCTATTCAAGCCACAGATTATTAAGGTGGTGGGAGAGCGTGGATAAGAAAGATATTTTTGAGTCGGTGACCAATATGGAAACCCAGATAGGCCAATTATATAAGCAGCTTGGAGAATTGAAGCAGAACTTAGCTGAAATCCTGGAGGAAAATCAGTCTCTCAAGCTGGAGAAAGAGCATTTGCGCCATCGGTTGGGCCTTGTGGAAGTCGAAAGTGCGCCTGCTGCAGTAAAGGTCAAACAAAAAGTGAAAAACCGTACCGCAAGTACGGACAAGGTTATGGATATCGGGGAAGGCTATGATAATTTAGCTCGTATCTATCAAGAAGGCTTTCATATTTGCAATCTGCATTTTGGCAGTTTACGAAAAGAAGGGGATTGCCTGTTCTGTTTATCTTTTTTAAACAAGAAGTGATAAAGGAATAATATAAAAGATGTTTCTTTTACGTGATAGATAGACCGTTTACAATATATAGTGATTCGGGGTCTGACGCATACTATGAGTCAGACCCCTTTTTGTACGATAGTAATGTAGAAGCATGGTCCCTACACATGCTTTTTCGATACATGATTAGGAGGGTAACAGCAATGGTGGAACTTAAAGGCGATGAGCGCCTGGATTATCTATTGGCTGAGAATTTAAGGATCATCCAGAGCCCATCGGTGTTCTCTTTTTCATTAGATGCCGTTTTATTATCAAGGTTCGTAAATGTACCGATCCAAAAAGGGAAAATCGTAGATCTTTGCTCAGGTAATGGGGTCATACCCTTGCTGTTGAGTACAAGAACGAAAGGGACAATTACCGGTGTTGAAATACAAGAGCGGTTATATGACATGGCCCAGAGAAGCATGGACTATAATGGCGTGTCCTCCCAAATCGAGATGATTCATGGGGATATAAAGGAAATTCCAAAACAGATAGGGTATAGCAAATATGATGTCGTAACTTGCAACCCACCCTATTTCCCGACACCATCCATCGAGGAAATTAACAAAAATGAGCACTTTGCAATTGCCCGACATGAAATAATGTGTAATCTTGAGGACGTCATGCGTGTTACAAGCCAGCTGCTGCGTCAAGGTGGGAAAGCTGCATTCGTTCATAGACCGGGCCGTCTGATGGATATCCTGCATTTCATGAGGATGTACAGAATAGAACCGAAGCGGCTTCAATTCGTTTATCCTAAGAGCTCAAAAGAAGCGAATACGATTCTTATAGAAGGGATAAAGGACGGCAACCCTGATTTGAAGATTCTTCCTCCGCTTGTTGTATATAATGATCAAAATGAGTATAATCCGGAAATCAGAAGGATTCTATATGGAGAGGAATAAACATTATTTTTATGTTTTGAAATGCAGGGACGGCAGCTATTATGCAGGGTATACGAATAATTTGCACCGCAGGATTGATGCTCATAATAATGGCAGGGGCGCAAAGTATACACGAGGCCGGGCACCGGTTGAACTGATTTATCATGAAATATTCGAAACACGGACATTGGCCATGCAGGCTGAATATAAGTTTAAGCAATTAACAAGAAAACAAAAGCAAAAGTGGATGGCAAAGGAGGAAACATGATATGTGGCAGCAAAAGAGTTTTGAAAAAGAAGGATTGGAGCCAGCTCTATATCTGGTTCCTACACCGATAGGAAACCTTGAGGATATGAGTTTCCGGGCTTTAAGAATCTTGAAGGAAGCGGATGTCATTGCTGCTGAGGACACGCGAAATACGAAGAAATTATGCAACTACTTTGAAATTTCGACACCTATCGTCAGTTACCATGAACATAATAAGGAATATAGCGGGAAGCAAATGCTAGAGAGGCTTCGATCCGGCGAGGTCATCGCATTGGTAAGTGATGCTGGCTTGCCGACGATATCCGACCCGGGATATGAACTGGTCAAAGAGGCCATTGCCGAAAAGTTTAAAGTTATCCCGTTGCCAGGGGCCAATGCTGCTTTAACTGCATTGATCGCATCAGGACTGATTCCGCAGCCTTTTTACTTCTATGGCTTTCTACAACGGGGAGCAAAAGAAAAAAAGCAGGAGCTGGAAAAATTAAAAAAAATGGAATCGACTTGGATCGTTTATGAATCGCCACATCGATTGAAAGAAACATTGAAACATATGCATGAAATTTTAGGTGACCGCCGTATAGTATTATGCCGCGAGTTAACCAAGAAATTTGAAGAGTTCATTCGAGGGACTGTGAGTGAAGCTTTGACGTGGGCGATGGAATCAGAAATTCGCGGTGAGTTCTGTTTAATAATTGAAGGTGGGCAATGGTCGGAAGATGAACCTGAAGAAGCTTGGTGGACGGCCCATGACATCGTCGGTCATGTTAATCATTATATGGAAACCAAGCAATTCACCTCTAAGGATGCAATCAAGCAGGTCGCAAAAGATCGCAATATGCAAAAACGTGATGTATATCAGGCGTATCACATTGATATAAAATAATAATAAACATAAAAAAACTTCCGAAGACCGGAAGTTTTTTTATCATTTATTTAGAAGCAGTGAAGTTTTGTTGAATTTCTTGAATAAGTAATTCTGCACCTTCACGACTAAGGATCAATTTACCATTAGCAAGTGTAAGGTTGTTATCGGAAACTTCACCTGTAACTTGGCAAGTCATGTTTGGTTTGTATTTTTTCAGGATGATGCGCTCATCATCAACATAGATTTCAAGAGCGTCTTTCTCAGCGATACCCAATGTACGACGAAGTTCGATTGGAATAACCACCCGGCCTAACTCATCAACTTTACGAACAATACCTGTAGATTTCATTTAAAAAATTCTCCTCTCAGTTACAATCTAGTACCCTATTTCTATTTTTTTCGCCATTATTCGACAAATTTTTTTATAAATTTATAATACCAGCCATTCCCAAATTCGTCAATGATTTATTTTCATTTTTTTGTAAGAAATAGCATGGCTCTTTTCGTGTAACAAAAAGGCTTTTAAAGAGAAAAAATTGGATATCATTAAAAATGAAGAAATAGCAGGAAACAGAGGACTACTCACTTCACCACATTTCGACAAAGTATGCATATAAAAAACACACTTCACTATTATATGATTAAATATAAATTAGTTTCAAAACAAAAGTTCTGAATTAAGGATAATCTTCTGAAAAAGTTTACGAATATGTGAGTTGTTGCACAAAAAAAGAAATTTAGGTATATTTTGTTGAGATAAGAGGTAATGCTGTCATAAGGGAAGTTCACTTCCAGTCCCCTTATTGTTAAAATGAAAATTTACTTCTATTTTTTATTCTATTAACATGATGATTAGATTAGTGATTATTGTCGCACAGAATTGTATATAGCGTTAAAATAGAGATAATAGCTTAAAATATATTCTTATGGCTTGGGCGAGTCCTATAGCCGGTTTTTCAAATGATGAGGAGGGAACGAAGTGCAAGATAAATTAAAAACATTCTATATCACGACACCCATATATTATCCGAGTGGTAATTTACATATAGGGCACGCGTATACGACAGTGGCAGGGGATGCCATGGCTCGTTATAAAAGGATGCGTGGCTTCGATGTCATGTATTTAACTGGAACTGATGAACATGGTCAAAAAATCCAGCGTAAAGCGGCTGAAGAAGGAGTCACTCCTCAGCAATATGTAGATAATATCGTATCAGGGATTAAAGAGCTCTGGGAAAAGCTTGATATTTCATATGATGATTTCATCAGGACGACGGAAGATCGCCATAAAGAGGTCGTAGCCAAGATTTTCAAAAGGCTATTGGACCAGGGTGATATATATTTGGACCAATATGAAGGATTATATTGTACACCTTGCGAATCTTTCTTCACGGAACGTCAGGTGGAAGAAAGCAATGGAAATTGTCCTGATTGCGGTAGGCCCGTTGAAAAGGTGAAAGAGGAATCTTATTTCTTCAAGATGAGTAAATATGCGGATCGGTTACTGAAGTTTTATGAGGAAAATCCGAATTTCATTCAACCGGAATCGCGCAAAAACGAAATGATCAATAACTTCATCAAGCCTGGATTGGAAGATCTGGCCGTTTCCCGTACTACTTTCGATTGGGGCATCAAGGTGCCGGGAGATCCAAAGCATGTTATTTATGTATGGATTGATGCATTGACCAATTATATAACGGCATTAGGATACGGAACGGATAATGACTCTAAATACTTGAATTATTGGCCTGCCGATGTACATTTGGTAGGAAAGGAAATCGTTCGTTTCCATACAATCTATTGGCCGATCATGTTAATGGCTCTTGACGTGCCGCTACCAAAGAAAGTCTTTGCCCACGGATGGCTTCTCATGAAAGATGGTAAAATGTCCAAATCAAAAGGGAACGTAGTGGATCCCGTTACATTGATTGATCGTTACGGTTTGGATTCTTTACGCTACTACTTATTGCGAGAAGTACCATTTGGTTCAGACGGAGTATTTACACCGGAAGGGTTTGTGGAGCGGATCAATTTTGACCTGGCAAATGATTTAGGGAATTTATTAAATCGAACTGTTGCAATGGTCAATAAGTATTTTGATGGTGTGATTCCTAACTACGAAGGATCCAATGGCGAATTCGAAAAGGCTTTGCTTGAAATGAACCAAGATACGGTAGGCAAGTATGAGGAAGCCATGGAAAACATGGAATTTTCAGTTGCACTAACATCCATTTGGCAACTCGTGAGCAGAACTAATAAATTCATTGATGAGACCCAGCCATGGACTCTTGCTAAAGATGAATCAAGGAAAGAAGACCTTGCTAGTGTCATGGTTCATTTGGCGGAATCATTGCGCAGGACGGCGATCCTTTTGAAACCGTTCTTGACGCAAACACCAGAAAAAATCTTTGCTCAGCTTAGCATCAAAGATGATGTGTTAAAATCCTGGGACAGTTTAGCGGAATTCGGTCAAATTCCTGCTGAAACAAAAGTCTTGAAGGGAGAGCCGATCTTCCCTCGTCTGGATATGGAAGAGGAAGTTTTATATATTAAAGATCAAATGCAGGGCGGCGCCCCCAAGGCTGAGGAAAAAGTGGAAGAGACGATTCCTGAAGTCGATGAAATCACTATTGATGACTTTACAAAAGTGGAGCTTCGTGTTGCTCAGGTCATGGAAGTTGAGCCTGTAAAGAAAGCGGATAAGCTTCTTAAACTTCAGCTTGATTTGGGTTATGAGAAACGTCAAGTCGTATCAGGCATTGCACAGCACTATAAACCTGAAGATTTAGTAGGCAAAAAAGTGATATGCGTAACAAATTTGAAACCTGTTAAACTTCGTGGCGAGCTCTCTCAAGGAATGATTTTGGCGGGAAGCCAAGATGGAGTGCTCTCAGTCGCTACAATAGATTCATCGATTCCTAATGGTTCAAAGGTGAAATAAACCGATGAAAACATAAAGGTGTTTCATATGAAACATTTTTATGTTTTTTTCTTTATGCTTTTGGAAAAAGTAATTTAATACAGGTTCAGGTTCTGCATTTGGGCATATAGAAGCCTTTGTAATCTTTTTGTTACCTAAATGTGAAACATAAAACTTTCATTTTTTAATAAAATAGTGCTAGAAAGGGAGAAAAATAATGTTATTTGATACACACGTACATGTTAATGCGGAACAATTCAACGAGGATCTCGAGGACGTAATAGACAGAGCTAAGGAAGCAGGAGTCAATAATATGGTAGTCGTTGGTTTTGACCGGCCCACTATTATAAGGGCAATGGAATTAATAGAAGCTTATGATTTCATGTATGCCGCGGTCGGATGGCATCCTGTGGATGCTATAGATATGAAAGAAGAGGACTTACAATGGATCGAGGAATTATCCAATCATCCAAAGGTTGTGGCCATTGGTGAGATGGGTCTGGATTATCATTGGGATAAATCACCGAAAGATGTTCAAATGGAGGTGTTCAGGAAGCAAATCCGACTGGCAAAAAAGGTGGGGCTGCCCATTATCATCCATAATCGGGAAGCGACCGCGGATATCGTGAACATACTCAAGGAAGAAGAGGCATCAAGGGTTGGAGGCATCATGCATTGCTTTAGCGGAAGTGCAGAAACGGCTTTGGAATGCATCAATATGAACTTTTATATTTCATTGGGTGGACCTGTGACCTTCAAGAATGCAAAAAAACCAAAGGAAGTGGCAGCATCCGTACCTTTAGACCGTTTACTGATAGAGACCGATTGTCCATACTTGGCTCCCCATCCTTATAGAGGGAAGCGTAATGAACCTTCGTATGTGAAACTTGTTGCTGAACAAATTGCAGAAATCAAACAACTCACATTAGAGGAAGTTTCCCAGGCAACAACGGAAAATGCCAAGAAATTATTCGGCATTAACTGACATTTTTTTTTACAATATCTCCCGGGGTTCACTAGCTAAAATTGAATTTTTTCTAAGGTTTCTACAAATTTCACTCCAACCATAGGCTTATTATGTCGAGAAGTCGCCCTTTCCTTTTCAAGGTGAAATATGCATAATAGGTAGTAATTTCCTAAATGAGAAGTGAATGGGTTGACAGCTTGATAACTAAGTCTATATAATCACCGGGAGGAAGGAGGAGTTTTTCATCCTATTAAAAACTATGAAAAACCTTATTCCCAGACCATTTGGGAAGAAGAGAATGGCAATTGCCATCTTCAGTGCTATTCTTGTTTCTACAGCATTGGGAATACTGATATATCAAGGAACAAAGGATACAGTTACAATCATGCTAGACGGAAAAAAAGAGGTAGTGCGTACACACGCGGCTACTGTAAATGATATGTTGGAAGATTTAGAGATTACCGTTAAAGCCGCAGACTACGTCCATCCATCTAGAACCACCAAGGTAGATGATGATTTAGAGGTGGTTTGGAAGCCTGCACAAAAAATCGTCATGGTACAGGATGGTAAGACGAAGGATGTTTGGTCCACCGCCGATACGGTAGACGAACTTTTAAAAGACCAAAATCTTAGTGTGAAGGAACAGGATAAGATCACCCCTTCGAAAAATACGAAGCTGAAAGCGAATATGGAAGTTGCCATAGACAAAGCCTTTTCACTGAAATTAGTGGTAGGTGGAGACGAAAAGCAGGTATGGTCAACTTCGGCTACTGTCGCTGACTTTTTAAAGCAACAAGGAGTAAAACTCAATGATTTGGATCGTGTTGAGCCAGAATTAACCGAAAAAGTTGAAGCTGAGAATACGGTAAACGTAGTTCGAATTGAAAAAGTCACCGATGTAGTGGAAGAACCAGTTGACTTTGCTGTCATAACTAAAAAAGATGACTCTTTATCAAAAGGGAAAGAGAAAATTGTCACAGAAGGAAAAGACGGACTCATTTCCAAAGAATATGAAGTTATTAAAGAAAATGGCAAAGAGGTTAAAAGAGAATTACTTTCAGAAAAAGTGGTTAATAAAAAGCAGGATAAAGTTGTAACGGTCGGAACTCGAACGACGGTTGCCCAAGCATCACGCGGAGTAACTAACGTTAGTTCTTCAAGTGGAAAAGAAATATATGTATCATCAACAGCTTATACTGCCAGTTGTAAGGGCTGTTCCGGTGTCACGTCCACAGGCGTGGATCTAAAGAGCAATCCGGGTGCGAAAATCATCGCTGTCGATCCAAACGTAATTCCTATGGGCTCGAAAGTATATGTGGATGGCTATGGCTATGCAGTAGCTGCTGACAAAGGCGGAGCCATAAAGGGAAATAGGATTGACGTCTTCTTTTCCTCGAAGAATGATGCTTATCGCTGGGGTGTAAAGAGGGTAAAGATTCGTGTATTGGACTAATAAGGTTTCTCTCGCAGGAGATGAATTCGTCTCCTGTTTTTTGCGTTTTATTTTCCATTTGTTGAAAAACCCTATGTAAAACTGTTTTAATAAGATAGACGTTTCATTATTCCATAAGATTTCAATATGTGCGTGTGAACTTCATAAATGATCTTGACTGGATTCTCTATCCAAAAAATTTTACGGGGGACCGGCTACGTTTATCCAAGAGCTAATCAAAGCGCTTGCGCTTTTCTGTATGGAGGAAACCATGAAAAAGATTAAAGAAATTATTGTTGTAGAAGGAAAAGACGATACGGTAGCGATAAAAAGGGCTGTTAATGCTGATACAATAGAAACCAACGGTTCCGCGGTGAATGAGTCTTGTATTGAGCAGGTGAGGCTTGCACAAAGGACACGTGGAGCCATCATTTTCACAGACCCTGATTTTCCTGGTCAAAAAATCAGGAATATAATTTCAGAACAAGTAAAAGGCTGTAAACACGCCTTTTTAACGAAGAAGGAAGCCCTTCCTAAGTCAGGTAGAGGAATTGGTGTGGAACATGCTTCTCCTGAGGCAATTCGTAATGCTTTAAAGGAAGCCCAATTAATGGATGAAGAGGCTTCAGAAGAGATTTCACAGCAAGATTTAATAGATGCCGGTTTAATCGGGGGATCCGGTGCCAAGGAACGAAGGGAAAAACTTGGCTCTATTTTAAAAATCGGGTTTACCAATGGTAAACAGTTATATAAGAGACTAAAAATGTTCCAAATATCAACTGAGGCTTTTGAGAAAGCGATGGTACAGATAATTCAGGAGGAAAAAAATGAATAAGGATATTGCAACCCCTGTCAGAACGAAAGAAATATTAAAGAAATATGGATTCTCCTTTAAAAAGAGCTTAGGCCAGAACTTTTTAATTGATACGAATATCTTGAAACGTATTGTCGAACATGCCAATTTGACGGAGGAAAGCGGCGCCATTGAAATTGGGCCGGGAATCGGGGCATTGACGGAACAACTAGCGAAAAGCAGCAAAAAGGTTGCGGCCTTTGAAATTGACCAGCGTCTGCTGCCCATCTTATCGGATACACTGTCTCCCTATAACAATGTAAACATCATTCACGAAGATGTTCTTAAAGCTGATGTCAAGAAGGTCATCGGCGAGGAATTTTCTGGATTTTCGGACCTGATGGTCGTTGCGAATCTTCCATATTATGTAACGACTCCCATCATTTTAAAGCTATTGTCCGAAGACCTGCCCATTAGGGGCATCGTGTGCATGCTGCAAAAGGAAGTGGCCGATCGAATTGCCGCAAAACCTGGGACAAAGGAATACGGTTCTTTATCCATTGCCATTCAATATTATACTGAAGCCGAAACAGTGATGATAGTACCCAAAACGGTATTCATGCCTCAGCCTAATGTTGATTCTGCTGTAATCCGCCTTACAAAGCGCGTGAAGCCGATCGTCGAGGTCCTGGATGAGGATTTCTTATTCACGGTGACCCGGGCGAGCTTTGCCCAGCGCAGGAAAACGATTTTAAATAACTTAACCAGTCAGCTGCCAGATGGTAAATCGAAAAAAGAACATATACTGGCCGCTCTCGAAGCTGCGGAAGTGGATCCTTCCAGACGGGGGGAAACGCTGAGCATCAAAGAATTTGGCCGCTTAAGTGATGCATTATTGCCGAATTTCAAATAAAGGAAATGTGAAAGATTCAAGTCGGAATGGGGTCAATCCCCGCTTCCGGCTTTTTTTATTATGAAATTGGCCAACCATGAGGGAGCGTATCCGAAAATGTAATCAATCCCCGCCTTTCACCATTCAAGAATGGTTCGCATAACTTAAGAATGAAAATAAACTAGGGCGGGCTGAAAATAAGTCTTCTCATGGGGTGAGGCCATGAATATTCAAATAAACGATATTGTTGGTCGGGTTTCTTATAAATGCGACGTGTTGTTCCGGGTAATCGATATCCGTGATATTGACGGAAGGCGTCAAGCTGTTCTTTATGGGGAAGATATCCGATTGATTGCAGATGCACCTTTTCAAGATTTAATGCTCATTAATGATAATGAAAGAAATGATCGACAAAGGTCGAATGAGGTACTTCAAGAACAATCTTACCGCTTATTAACGCAAGATCTAGAGCTGCAACAACAAAAAAATGGCTATCAATCAAGTAATGGTTATCGGTACGGCGGTGAATACTTTCAGATACCAGGGCGGGTCCTCCATGTTGATGGGGATGCCTCTTACTTAAGGAAATGCATGGATCTATATCAGAAATTCAGTATTCCGGTCAATGGCATCTATTGCAATGAAAAGGAAATGCCCCATAGAATCGGGGGGCTGTTGGATCATTATCGACCGGACATTCTTGTTGTCACCGGCCATGATGCCTATTCAAAATCAAAAGGGCCGATATCCGATATTAATGCCTACCGTCACTCAAAGGATTTTGTGCAGACGGTTAGAGAAGCGCGAAGGCGAGTTTCTCATTTAGACCAACTGATTATATTTGCCGGGGCTTGTCAGTCACATTTTGAATCGCTGATCCAAGCGGGGGCAAATTTTGCAAGTTCTCCTTCCCGTGTTAATATACATGCTCTTGATCCGGTATATATCGTCGGAAAGGTAAGCTTTACGCCTTTTTCCGATCATATTCATGTATGGGATGTCCTTCGGAATACATTAACTGGAGAAAAGGGGTTGGGGGGAATTGAGACAAAAGGGGTGTTACGGACCGGGTTGCCCTTCAAGCCATTTCAGGAAGAATGAACGAGCTGCATTTTGAAAGAATGCAGCTTGCTTTTGGTGGGTAAGAATTCGGATATCGTTACAGAAAAACCGGTTTTTGGTTAAGTGATGTTAGTAGGTAATGATTTAATTACGAAAATTCGGCTTAATAGATAATGGAATAGTTCGTTTACATAATTTTTCATTTCCCAGGATATAATAAAATTGTTCGCGATTTTGCCGAATTTCAGATAAAAATATATTGACTACATTTTTAAGTGCTGATATAATTTATTATTTTGTTTGCGTATATTTGTAAATTGTGATATACTTAACTTAGTGAGGTGGACCGAAAATGCCAAAAACTCTAGCTGATATTAAAACTGCACTTGATTCAAACCTAGGTAAAAGATTGCTCTTAAAAGCAAACGGTGGAAGAAGAAAGACTGTAGAACGATTCGGAACTTTGGCGGAAACTTATCCGGCTGTTTTTGTAATTGAGCTCGACCAAGATGAAAATGCGTTTGAAAGAGTATCTTACAGCTATGCGGATGTTTTAACGGAAACCGTGGAACTAACATTTTTAAACAAACAACAAGAGATGTAACTTAGACGAGGCAGTGAACAACTTTGTTTGCTGCCTTTTGTTTTGTATAGAATACCTGTGAACACCAATAAAGGCTTAAAAAGGATGTAATGAAATAGCGTATGATGCAAACACTAGGCATGTGACGGCATGGAAAGGGGTTGCTTCGCTTGAGCAGGAAAAAAGGGATTATGTCAAATGATCTTAAAGAGGAATTGGCTAAAGAACTTGGATTTTACGATGTTGTCCAGAAAGAAGGCTGGGGAGGAATCCGGGCCAGGGACGCAGGGAACATGGTAAAGCTTGCTATCGAAAAAGCACAACGTCAATTAGTGAACAAAGAGTAGATCAAACACTTAATTGCATCATGTCGTCATGTTGAAGAAGCCGGACTCTTTATACAATGTATAGCTCCATTCATTTTTGCTTACATTGTAGTTAAGGAGTCTGGTTTTTTATGTATCGGTGAATGCTATATGGATATGTAGCAAGTCTTTTGGGATGCAGGAAGCAGCTGCTCCCCAATGTGCCTACATGTGTCTATTCTCCTCTAAGGGTGATCTTAGCTTCTTTACATTGAAATTACGATGAAAAAACCTTTAGAATATAAACAAATATGATAGAATAGGACAAGAACTTTTAAGAACGTTAAAGTAGGTGGACATATTGAAGCTTATGGAGAAAGCCCCGGCTAAAATTAATTTGGCTTTGGATGTGCTTTTCAAACGGCCTGATGGATATCATGAGGTGGAAATGATCATGACGACAGTCGACCTTGCCGATAGAATTGAACTTAAGGAAATAAAGGGAAATCATATTCAAATTCTATCCCATAATCGATTTGTTCCGGATGATCATCGGAATTTAGCTTATCAAGCTGCATTTATTCTAAAGGAACGTTTTGGAATCAAAAAAGGTGTTTCCATAACTATAGAGAAAAATATACCTGTGGCTGCAGGACTTGCTGGTGGAAGCAGTGATGCCGCAGCTACCTTGAGAGGCTTGAATAGACTGTGGAAACTTGGTCTTTCCATGGATGAACTTGCGGAAATAGGAGCTGAAATTGGCTCTGATGTTTCATTTTGCGTATATGGAGGAACGGCATTGGCCAGGGGGCGCGGGGAAAAAATCACGCATCTTCCCGCACCGCCAAAATGCTGGGTCATCTTGGCCAAACCGACGATCGGCGTATCGACGGCAGATATATACAAAAGGCTCCAGACGTCAAAAATGGAGCATCCGGATGTACCTGGAATGATTTCGGCTATTATGGAAAACAATTATCACGATGTATGTGAAGGGTTGGGTAATGTTCTGGAACAAGTGACATTGCAGTTATACCCAGAGGTTGCGAACATTAAAGATCAAATGAAGACATTTGGAGCGGATTCGGTCTTGATGAGCGGAAGTGGTCCGACCGTTTTTGGTTTGGTGGAACATGATTCGCGCATGCAAAGAATTTATAATGGACTTCGTGGATTTTGTGACCAAGTCTATGCAGTCCGTTTACTGGGTGATCGAAACAATCTTGAATAGAAACGTACATTAGTGGTATAGTTGCTATATAATATTCGGGAATTAACAAAGGGGGTGTCTCAATGAAATTTCGTCGCAGCGAGAGGCTAGTCGATATGACCAATTATTTATTAGAACATCCAGGGGAACTTGTTTCGCTGACTTATTTTGCTGAAAGATATAGTTCGGCAAAATCCTCGATCAGTGAAGATTTGACAATCATCAAAGATACCTTTGAACAACGGGGGATAGGATCTTTAACAACCGTTCCAGGTGCGGCCGGTGGGGTGAAATATATTGTTTCCATCAAGGAAGAAGAAGCCAATGCCTTCATTGACGGATTATGCGATACGATCGCTAGTCCCGAAAGGTTACTTCCTGGCGGTTATCTATATATGACAGACATTTTAGGGCATCCGCAAACCGTGAATAAGGTTGGAAGGATAATCGCTTCAATGTATGCCAAGAAAAATGTCTCAGTCATCATGACAATGGCAACCAAAGGGATATCATTAGCATACGCCGTGGCAAATTATTTGAATGTTCCAGTTGTCATTGTAAGAAGGAATAATAAAGTAACGGAAGGTTCTACAGTGAGCATCAATTATGTTTCAGGCTCTTCAAAGCGGATTCAGACTATGGTACTCTCTAAGAGAAGCTTGGTTGAAGGTTCGAATGTATTAATTGTAGACGATTTCATGAAGGCTGGGGGTACCATTAACGGTATGGTCAGTCTATTGGATGAATTTAAGGCAACAGTTGCCGGAATAGCAGTGCTGGTCGAATCCGAACATACTGAGGAGTGCCTTGTCGAGGACTATGTTTCATTAATCAAGTTGACGCAGGTGGTCGAAAGAGACAAGAAAATCAATGTAAGCCGTGGGAATTATTTTACGAAAAAGGAATAGGGGGAATCATTTAATGAAAACGATACATACTGATGAAGCACCGGCAGCGATCGGACCATATTCACAAGGCGTGATCGTGGATAAGTTATTTTTCAGTTCAGGACAGATCCCACTTACTGCTTCTGGTGAGATGGTGACTGGGGATGTAAAGGAACAGACACACCAGGTCTTTAAGAATCTCCAAGCTGTATTGAAAGAAGCTGGGGCTTCATTGGAAACTGTCATTAAGGCAACAGTATTCATTAAAAGTATGGATGATTTCGGTTCGATTAATGAAATTTACGGAGAATATTTTTCTGCTCACAAACCTGCTCGTTCTTGTGTAGAGGTTGCTCGCCTTCCTAAAGATGCACTAGTGGAAATAGAAGTGGTAGCGCTCGTTAAATAAACGGGCGTTTTTTTATTTTTTAGGAAATTCGTAATGGGTATCATCCTGTAATATCAGGGTGATTTTTATTGTTTTTGAAAACTAGGCTGAATTTTCTAAAAAAATTACAGATAATAGAAGGAGTTCACGTTTTTTTGTTGAATATGTACTTTAAGTTTTAACAACAACAAAAAGGGATGGTGAGCTTAAATGGAAGTAACTGACGTAAGATTACGCCGTGTGAATACGGATGGTCGTATGAGAGCTATCGCATCAATTACACTGGATAATGAATTTGTGGTTCATGATATTCGTGTGATCGACGGAAACAATGGTTTATTTGTAGCAATGCCAAGTAAACGAACTCCAGATGGAGAATTCCGGGATATCGCTCATCCAATCAATTCCTCTACACGCGGGAAAATTCAAGAAGCTGTCTTGACAGAATATCATCGATTGGGAGAACTTGAAACTGAATTAGAGGAAGCTGGAGCAGGTGCTTCTTAAAATAACCTTACTTTTAAACTTTAAATTTATAATTCGTGCATCTAGAGCCTACTTCATAAGTAGTGCTCTTTTTTATTTATTCATAAACGGATAAGTTTAGAACCTATTCGCTCATCGCACAGACAATTGCTTTAATTATCAAAATTGTAAAATAAAGGTGATATCTTCAAAGTTTAAGTACCCGCCCTTTTTATTTTTTAAACCTTTTTGTTCATCCTGAAATTGAAATTCCCGTAAGCGGGATTTGAGGATATCACTTACTCCATACGTCTTATGAACTGAAGATGAATTGAAACGGTAATCGGTTTTGGAATGGAAGTTAACAAAGGGTGCAGTACTTTCACATGGCTTGTACATAGGTCTAGCGCGATCATGGCAGTGTTTTGGGACAATGGGGCTTGCTGGTGTTATAGAGGGGAGGAGACATGGTTCCTGTATTACGACGTTAATGAAAATGACATCGACCATGATTTAAAATAATGTTAAAAGATCCATTAATAACTCTAACAAGGCTGTCTGAAATTGAACTTTTTTTACCTGATTGGTTGACAATTATATGTACTTTTAATTGTTACCTTGAAAAGAATCACTATTTGAGATAATATTTTTAGTGGATAAAAAGGTGAAAATGGAGGCCTGTTATGAGTAATCGCTATGCAATAATATTGGCCGCTGGGCAAGGTACTAGGATGAAATCTAAGCTTTATAAGGTTTTGCACCCTGTTTGCGGGAAACCAATGGTACAACATGTTATCGATCAAGTCAATCAACTTCAAATAGAAGATATTGTTACAGTCATCGGCCATGGAGCTGAAAAAGTACAAGAACAACTTGGTGATTCATGCAAGTATGCCTTACAAGAACAGCAATTAGGTACGGCACATGCTGTAATGCAAGCGGAAAGCGCTTTATCCGTAAAAAGTGGAACAACCCTTGTTATTTGCGGTGATACGCCTCTGATTAAAGCGGAAACGATGAAAGAGCTTATAGCATTGCATGAGCAAAGTCAGGCGAAAGCAACAATCTTAACAGCATATGCAGATAATCCTGCTGGTTATGGAAGGGTCCTTCGCGGTGAAGGCGGTCTTGTAGAAAAAATCGTCGAGCATAAGGATGCCACTGATGAAGAAAGATATGTTAAGGAAATAAATACCGGTACATATTGCTTCGACAACCAAGCATTATTTAGCGCGCTGAAAAAAGTTTCAAATGAAAACGTCCAGGGAGAATATTATTTACCGGATGTTATTGAAATCTTAAAAGAGGAAGGCGAAGTGGTGACGGCCTTCCAATCCAGTGATTTCGAGGAGACATTGGGTGTAAATGACCGAGTTGCTTTATCGCAGGCGGAGCAAATTTTACGGAAACGAATCAATGAAACGCATATGAGGAATGGTGTAACGATCATCGATCCGCTAACTACGTACATTGAAGCGGATGTGCAAATCGGGCAGGATACAGTCATTAGCCCTGGCTCATTCATTAAAGGAAAAAGTATTATCGGTCAGGATTGCTTAATTGGCCCGAATACGGAAATCAGTAATTGTGAAATTGGTGATGGAACGGAAGTCCTCCAATCGGTTGTACATGAAAGCAGTATTGGAAGTTTTGTTAAAATCGGTCCATTCGCACATGTTAGACCTCAATCAGATATTAAGGATTCCGTTAAGATCGGTAATTTTGTCGAAATTAAAAAGACCGTTTTTGGCGAAGGAAGCAAGGCCTCTCACTTGAGTTATATTGGGGATGCAGAGGTTGGGGAGAATGTTAATATAGGCTGCGGATCAATTACCGTGAATTACGACGGGAAAAATAAACATTTGACGAAGATTGAAGACAATGTCTTCATAGGCTGCAATTCTAATCTGGTTGCACCCGTGACGGTAGGAGAAGGGGCATATGTAGCTGCTGGGTCAACCATTACGCAAGATGTACCGCCGGAAGCCCTATCCGTTGCCCGTGCTCGTCAAGTTAACAAAGAAGATTATGTCAAGAATTTGAAATTTAATAAATAACCGACGGAGGTCATCATGTCAAATCAGTATTTAGATCCTAATTTAAAAGTATTCTCTTTAAATTCAAACTTCGATTTAGCTCAGGAAATTGCTGCTGCAATCGGTGTTGAACTTGGAAAGTGTAGCGTAACAAGTTTCAGTGACGGTGAAGTTCAGATCAATATTGAAGAAAGTATCCGTGGCTGTGACGTTTACGTAATCCAATCAACAAGCCAACCAGTCAATGAAAATTTAATGGAACTTTTAATTATGATCGATGCTCTTAAACGTGCTTCAGCTAAAACAATCAATATTGTCATGCCATATTACGGTTATGCCCGACAAGATCGTAAAGCGCGTGCACGTGAACCAATTACAGCTAAACTTGTCGCAAATCTTCTAGAAACGGCTGGTGCCCACCGTGTTATCACATTAGATCTTCACGCACCACAAATTCAAGGTTTCTTCGATATTCTGATCGATCACCTTGTTGCTGTTCCGATTTTAGCTGATTTCTTCAAGGAAAAAGATTTAAGTGATATCGTCATCGTTTCCCCAGATCATGGTGGTGTAACACGTGCCCGTAAAATGGCCGATCGCCTAAAAGCACCGATTGCCATTATCGATAAGCGCCGTCCAAGACCGAACGTGGCTGAAGTCATGAACATCATTGGTAATATTGAAGGGAAGACAGCAATACTGATTGACGACATCATCGATACTGCCGGGACTATTACACTAGCGGCCAATGCCCTTGTAGAGAATGGTGCTAAAGCAGTGTATGCTTGTTGTACACACCCAGTCCTTTCAGGCCCTGCCATCGAAAGGATTCAAAATTCAACGATTAAGGAATTGGTCGTGACTAACTCGATTGCCCTATCTGAAGATAAGAAAATCGATAAAATTACTGGACTTTCTGTAGCACCTTTGATTGCAGAGGCAATTATTCGTGTGCATGAGGAACAATCAGTCAGCACATTATTCGATTGATAAAAAAATTAACCAAACACGGCGGGCCCTAAGGCTCGCCGTATTTTGGTTTGAAATTTTCAAAAAATATTAAATCCATAGTTGACAGATATGAATACTGATAATAAAATAGCTATACAAATTCAATTCATATTCATGGAATGAAAACCTGTACTAAAGCAAGTGCATATTGGTTAACGCCGATCGGACTACCGAAGGCTCCTTTTCACTTACCATTGAACATTAGGCATCTTATTGCCCTATTGTCCTATTGGTGAAGAAAAGGAGCCTTTTATTTTTAAATAAATTGTTTAAGAAGGGTGTGCAGAATATGAAAAAAAAACGAAAGATATGGCTGCTGTCCATCTTCAGCATCTTCATGCTGATAGTAAGTGCATGCGGGCAGGAAAAGAACAGTTCCACTAGTGCTGATGCAAAAGAATCGAATAAGACCATCCGAATCGGTTATCAAAAATTTGGGACATTAAATATTTTAAAATCAAAAGGGGAGCTGGAAACACATTTAAAGGAAGTGGGCTATACAGTCGATTGGACTGAATTCCCTGCAGGACCTCAACTGCTTGAAGCTTTGAATGTCGGCAGCATTGATTTTGGGCACACAGGGGAGGCACCGCCGATATTTGCACAAGCGGCCAATGCTCCGCTTGTCTATATTGCCAATCAGCCGTCTAACCCATCAGGAGAGGCTATAGTTGTACAAAAGGATTCACCCATTAAAAATGTGAAAGATTTAAAAGGTAAGAAGGTTGGCTTGAATAAAGGTTCCAATGTTCATTACCTATTGGTCAAAGCGTTAGAGGAAGCAGGTCTTACTCTTGATGACATTAAGCCCGTCTACTTGCCACCGGCTGATGCGAGGGCTGCTTTTGAAGGGAACCAAATCGATGCCTGGGTAATATGGGATCCATTTTTATCAGCAGCGGAATTGGAACTTGAAACGAAAACGATTCAGGATGGAGAAGGACTGGTGTCGAATCGTGAATTCTTTTTGGCAACTGATTCATTTGCCGGGAACGAAGAGGCCTTGAAGATTATCAAAGAAGAACTGAGAAAAGTTGATAAATGGATTGAAGAAAACCCAAGGGACGTCGCTGAGTTTTTATCTCCGGAAATTGGATTGAGTGTGGAGGCATTGGAAAAAACATTAAATAGAAAAGAATATGGACTTGAGGAGATTTCCAATGGGGTTTTGGATGATCAACAAAAGATTGCCGATACGTTTTACAATCTTAAATTAATTCCAAGCAAGATTAATGTTCTGGATGCATCTGCAGATGTTAAAAAAAATTAAGGGGGAAATGAAAATGAAAGTATTTTGGTTTTTACCATCGCATGGGGAAAGTCGCTATTTAGGATCGACTAAGGGAGGAAGGGCAATCACGCTTCCTTATTTAAAACAAATAGCGCAGGCGGTTGATCATTTGGGTTTTGAAGGGGCTTTGCTTCCGACGGGACGGTCTTGTGAGGATGCATGGGTAGTGGGCTCTTCATTGATTTCCGCAACGGAAAGAATGAAATTTCTAGTTGCGGTCCGACCAGGTTTAATGTCGCCAACCTTGGCTGCCAGGATGGCTTCGAGCTTCGACCGGCTGTCGAATGGACGTCTCTTGATCAATGTGGTAACTGGAGGGGACCCGGTCGAACTGGCAGGTGATGGCGTATTTCTGAATCATAAGGAACGATATGGGCAAACAGATGAATTTCTTGGCATCTGGAGAAAGGAGATGTCCGGGGACAAAGTGGACTTTGAAGGGGAGCACCTAAAGATTGAAGGCGGGGATATTCTGTTGCCACCTGTACAAAAACCGTACCCACCGCTCTATTTCGGAGGTTCATCCGACCCGGCCATCGATATATCAGGAAAGCATATTGATGTGTACTTAACTTGGGGTGAGCCGCCGGTGCAAGTGGCTGAAAAAATTGAAAAGGTACGTAAAAAGGCGGCGGAATATGGACGTGAGGTCAGGTTTGGCATACGGATGCATGTCATTGTAAGGGAAACGGAAGAAGAAGCTTGGCAGGCAGCGGATGAACTCATAAAATATGTGGATGATGAAATGATTGAAAATTCACAAAAGATCTTTGGGAGGTTTGATTCAGTGGGCCAAAAGCGCATGTCGCAACTCCATAACGGAAACAGGGATTCGCTTGAAATCAGCCCTAACCTTTGGGCAGGTGTAGGCCTAGTCCGTGGAGGCGCTGGTACGGCACTAGTAGGGAGTGCAGAAAGTGTTGCTGCCAGAATGAAGGAATATGAAGAAATCGGAATAGAATCTTTTGTTTTATCTGGATACCCTCATCTTGAAGAAGCGTACAGAGTTGCGGAATTATTATTCCCTTTACTCCCTGTTGAACAGTTGGAAAGTCCCATTTCTAAAGCTACGAGCCCATTCGGGGAAATACTGGCCAATGACCACTACCCTACAAAAGGAAGTGAAAATGAAGATGCAGAAAAAAAAATTAAGCAAAAAGTTCAATAGGTTTCACCTCATATCTTGGCTTGTGCCCATTCTCCTTTTGATAACTTGGCAGCTGCTGTCTTTGAGGGGGATATTGTCGGATCGGATATTGCCTGCCCCGACTGAAGTGTTTCAAGCGGGTGTCGCTTTATTGGGGACAGGTGAACTTATAGATTATATCGGCATCAGTGCCCAGCGTGCCTTCATCGGCTTTTTAATAGGCGGGATCATTGGTTTTGTACTAGGTTTATTAAATGGATTATCATCCATTGCTGAAACCTTATTCGATACCTCGCTTCAGATGTTGCGTAACATTCCGCATTTAGCTTTAATACCGCTGGTGATTCTATGGTTTGGTATAGAAGAAGAAGCGAAAATCTTCCTTGTCGCTTTAGGGGTTCTTTTTCCTATCTATCTAAATACATTTCATGGAGTGAAATCGGTGGATAAGGGATTGATCGAAGCAGCGAGGGTTTATGGGTTAAGCGGTTTTTCTTTATTCTGGAATGTTATTCTCCCTGCCGCCTTTCCATCCATTTTGGTGGGTATCCGCTTCTCTCTTGGAATCATGTGGGTCACATTAATTGTCGCAGAAACAATATCCGCTAATTCCGGAATAGGATATATGGCTATGAATGCCCGGGAATTCATGAGGATGGATATTGTTGTTCTTAGTATTCTCTTATATGCCTTATTGGGAAAAATATCGGACGTTGCGGCCAAAATGATCGAAAAAAGATGCTTGAAGTGGCATCCATCATACCAATGAGGAGGTCATTAATATGAAAAATGGAAATTCGTTGGAGTTGCAGGGTGTAAGAAAGGATTTTGGGGAGTTTGAAGTATTAAAAGGGATGGACCTCACATTTAAAAAAGGGGAATTCGTAGCCATTGTCGGTAAGAGTGGATGTGGAAAGAGCACATTGCTTCGTCTTGTGGCAGGCCTGGAAAAACCGACGGGCGGGCAGATACTGGTGAATGGAAAGCCATTGAAAGGATTAAATAAATCTTCACGTACGATGTTTCAGGACGGAAGGCTTTTTCCTTGGAAAAAAATCCTTGAAAATATCGGCATAGGCTTGAAAGGGGATTGGAAGCCAAATGCTATGGAATTACTGGAGCAAGTGGGCCTAGCAGACCGGGCAAGTGATTGGCCGTCCGTTTTATCCGGCGGGCAAAAACAAAGGGTTGCATTAGCAAGGGCATTGGTGAACCAACCTGACATTCTCCTCTTGGATGAGCCGTTAGGGGCATTGGATGCTTTGACGAGAATTGGCATGCAAAGGCTGATTGAAGAATTATGGAGGAAAAGGGACTTTACTGCCTTGCTTGTTACACATGATGTTGAAGAGGCCGTAATGCTAGCCGACCGTGTCATATTAATCGAAGAGGGTAAAGTCGTCATGAATAAGGAGATCAATCTGCCGAGACCAAGGAAAAAGGATAGTATTCAATACTCATCACTAGCAGCACAAATCCTTGACAGAGTGATGCAAGTTGAGGACGGAATGGAAAAAAAGGCAATTCATGCTTGAATGAGAGAAAAAAGATTTTGCGGGAAATACCTATGTTTACCATATGTTTATCCCCTTCTTGCCTCCTTCGGATTTTACCTTTCATGTTTAACGATTCGCCATTTAGGGAAATGTTAAATATAGAGAAACTTGTAATTCATATTCAGGAAGGCGGAGGATGTATGAGTAATATATTAGCTGCAAAAGAACGTACGGATTCAAAACACTCTAATTTAAGGAATTTGAGGGAAAGTGGCGAAATCCCTGCGATAGTATATGGCAATAAAAATGACAGTACGGCCATTTCAGTCAATAGTATCGAGCTTCATAAGACGATCAAGGAAATAGGCCGTAATGGAATCATTTCTTTGGAAATGGAAGGTTCGAGTTATAAGGTCATGCTCTCTGACTATCAAAAGGATCCAATAAAGAACTCCATTTATCATGCAGACTTTTTAATTGTAGATATGTCCGCTCAATTACAAGCGCAAGTTCGCATTAACCTTGTCGGTGTTTGTAAAGGCGTGAAAGACGGTGGGGTCCTTCAGCAGTCACTTCATGAAGTCACGGTTACGGCTAAACCTAATGACATCCCAGACTCCATCGATGTGGACGTTACTGAACTTCAGGTAGGGGATACAATCTACATATCCGATATCCAAACGAAAAAGCAAGTTACAATCGACAATGATGGAGAAGAAGTTGTTGCATCCGTTTTGGCTCCTCGTCAGGAAGAGGAAATAAGTACAGGTGAACAGCAAGATGGCGGTATCCCTGAAAATGAAGAAGGCAGGGAAACCAAGGCATCACTAGAGTCATGATGCCGGGATTAAACAAGTGAATCGTGATATAATAGGCGTAGCTCTTAACGAGTTACGTCTTTTCAATCTCTGGATGCAGCCTTTTAAACCGGACCATTTTTTTCGTAATGGATTCCTTAAATTAGGATTTTTCCTAATTAGTTCTCCTGTCGCTTGCAGGCCAGCTTGAAATTAGGGTACTATTTTTCTAAGGTCAATGATCTTGGGAAAACTTCGTCCCAGCGTAACTCCCTAAATAACCGTAATGACGGAGTGTGAATCATGAAAATTATTGTAGGGTTAGGGAACCCAGGTAAACAGTATGAAAAAACCCGGCATAACGTCGGATTTGAAGTAATAGATGAGTTATCCAAAAGATGGTCGATTCCGCTTGATCAAGCAAAACATAAGGGAGTATATGGTGCAGGGATGGTAAAGGGAGAAAAAGTTTTATTGCTTAAACCATTAACCTACATGAATTTGTCAGGCGAATCCATTTCGGCCGTCATGCATTTCTTTAAGGTGGATATCGCGGATGTGGTCATTATCTATGATGACCTTGATTTGCCTCCAGGGAAGCTCCGCCTTCGTCAAAAGGGTAGTGCAGGCGGTCATAATGGGATAAAATCATCAATTGCCCATTTGGGTACGCAAGAATTCAATCGAATCAGAATAGGCATTGGCCGCCCGATTGGCCGCATTCCGGTATCTGATTATGTATTGGGGCGTTTTTCGCCTGAAGAATGGGATCATGTCGGGGCAACGATCGAAAAAAGCGCAGCTTCTTGTGAAGCTTGGATGGAAAAGCCATTTATACAGGTCATGAACGAATATAACCAATAAGCAGAGAGTAGATATAAGTAAAGAATAATATCTTCCTGTTTCGCTGAATAAAACTCCTCTATTTTTGTACATACTAACACTATTACTAAAATAGGGGGTTACCAAATGGCTCTCCATTATCGATGCCGACATTGCGGAACTAAGCTGGGCTCAATCGAGGCACACTCACTGAGTACGGAGCAGTTAGGTTTTAATCAACTTACCGATGAAGAGCGACAAGAGATGATCGTTTATGATTCTGAAGGGGATATGCATGTAAGGGCGATATGTGAAGATTGCCATGAAACGCTGCAAAGAAACCCTGATTTATACGAAAACGATTATATTATTCATTAGCGGGAGAGGGCTTTGGACAAAATCCAAAGCATTTTTCCGTTTGTCTGGAATACCAGGGCACATAAAATTGCCGTTAATAAAGGGACGCTTGGTGAAATGGCCAAGTTCAAATAAAAAGATTACAAATGTTTTTCGCACGTTAAAGAGAGGGGGGAAAGAAAATGAATGGATTGCAGAACTTGTTCTCCAAACAAGATGATGTTCATTCGTTAATAGCCGGCATCGATGAAGGACTTAAGGAGCAGATCGTCTCTGGTCTCACAGGTTCCTCGAGATCTCTATTACTGGCTTCCGTATATGAAAAGACGAATAGGCCTATTTTATTGGTTACCCATAATTTACTGCAAGCACAAAAATTCCATGAGGACTTATCCAGTTTCATTCCCGAGGAAGAATTATATATATATCCAGCCAATGAATTGATTGCGGCTGATTTGAGTGTTGCCAGCCCGGAATTAAGGGCCCAACGTGTAGAGGCATTGAACTTTTGGGCGGAGGGAAAGAAAGGGATCGTCATTGCGCCAATTCCCGGGGTGCGTCGCGTGCTTCCTCCGAAAGATATTTGGAAGAGACATCAGCTTATCTTTACTTTAGGGGAAGACATCGAGCTTGAACCAACGCTTAGTAAATTCATTGCCATGGGTTATAACAGGTCTGAAATGGTTGCTTCTCCAGGTGAATTCAGTATCAGGGGCGGTATAATCGATATTTATCCGATCACCGAACCCAATCCAATACGAATTGAATTATTCGATACCGAAATAGATTCAATAAGGACCTTTTCAAGCGAAGATCAGCGATCCATCGAGAAACTCAAGAAAGTGACGATTGGTCCCGTCAGTGAGGCTTTGCTAGAGACGGAGCATATCGAAAGAATCATAACGAGGCTCGAGAGCGGATTAAGTAAAAGCTTGAAGAAACTTAAAGACGAGAAAACCAAGGAACAGCTGGTTCAAACGATCAGTTATGAACTTGAACAGCTGAAAATGGGGAATATACCCGACAAAATCTTTAAATACTTAAGTTTAGCGTATGAAGATCCAGCTAGTTTAATAGATTATTTACCGGTAAATGGTTTGGTTTTCTTGGATGAAATCAGTAGAATCCAGGAAATCAATGATTCTTTGGAAAAAGAAGAGGCTGGGTGGTACACGGATCTTTTAAGTCAGGGACAAATTATCCATGACATCAAATTGGCTCATCCGATGCAGGAATTAATCATGAAATCCAGCAGGCCGTTTGTATACCTTTCATTGTTTTTACGGCATGTACCGCATACGAATCCTCAGAATATCCTGAATTTTGCCAGTAAACAAATGCAAAATTTCCATGGACAGATGAATGTGTTCAAAGCTGAACTGGAACGTTGGAAAAAAGGGAAATATACAGTCGTCATACTTGGACAGGATGAAGAACGGGTAAAAAAACTGCATTCGGTTTTAGCCGATTATGATATAGAGGCCGCAGAACTGTTTAATGCGGACAGCATTCTTCCAGGTAAAGTACAGATTTTACGCGGCAGTCTAAATAGCGGCTTTGAATTACCTATGCAAAAGTTCAGTATCATTACGGAAACGGAATTGTTTAATAAGAAGTCAAAGAAATCAATACGGAGACAGAAACTATCGAATGCGGAGCGAATCAAGAGTTATTCCGAACTGAAGATCGGTGACTATGTCGTTCATGTTAACCACGGTATCGGTAAATACTTGGGAATTGAAACCCTTACGATAAATGGGGTCCATAAAGATTACCTGAATATTCGTTATCAGGCGGATGACAAATTGTATGTTCCTGTCGACCAAATTGATCTTGTCCAAAAGTATGTCGGTTCTGAAGGAAAAGAACCGAAGCTTTATAAGCTAGGCGGAACGGAATGGAAACGTGTCAAAAGTAAGGTTCAATCATCCGTTGAGAACATTGCCGATGATTTAATTAAATTATACGCCGAAAGGGAAGCCGCAAAGGGCTATGCCTTTTCACCTGATGGTGATATGCAGAGAGAATTCGAAACATCATTCGCCTATAACGAAACGGAAGATCAATTACGTTCCATAGTCGAAATCAAAAAGGATATGGAACGTGAACGGCCGATGGATCGTTTATTATGCGGCGATGTTGGATATGGGAAGACAGAGGTGGCGATCCGGGCCGCTTTTAAAGCCATAATGGATGGCAAACAGGTTGCATTTCTTGTTCCGACCACAATCCTCGCCCAGCAGCATTATGAAACATTAAGGGAGCGTTTTCAGGATTATCCCATTTCGATCGGTCATATGAGCCGTTTCCGGACTAAAAAACAGCAAACGGAGACGATTAAAGGATTGAAGGCCGGCACGGTTGATATTGTCGTTGGAACGCATAGGATTTTATCCAAAGATATCGTATACCGCGATTTGGGATTGCTTATCATTGATGAAGAACAGCGCTTTGGTGTTACACATAAGGAAAAGATCAAAAGGTTAAAAACGAATGTGGATGTACTGACTTTGACTGCGACGCCGATTCCGAGGACCCTTCATATGTCCATGCTGGGCGTGAGGGATTTATCCGTAATCGAAACACCGCCTGAGAACCGGTTCCCGATCCAAACTTATGTCATGGAGTATAATGGCTCATTGGTAACGGAAGCCATAGAACGGGAATTGGCAAGGGGGGGGCAGGTTTATTTCCTTTACAATCGGGTAGAGGATATAGCAAGAAAAGCAGAAGAAATTTCCATGCTGGTGCCCGATGCCCGTGTCACCTATGCTCATGGGCAAATGACAGAGCAAGAACTGGAAGCCGTCATGTTCAGCTTTTTAGAAGGCGAATATGATGTTTTGGTAAGTACAACCATTATAGAGACGGGTGTCGATATCCCGAATGTCAATACGCTCATAGTAAATGAAGCGGATAGAATGGGACTTTCACAGCTCTATCAGCTGCGTGGACGTGTAGGGCGATCCAACCGGGTGGCATATGCATTCTTCACTTATAGGAAAGATAAAGTGTTGACGGAAGTGGCAGAAAAACGTCTTCAATCCATTAAGGAATTTACAGAATTGGGTTCAGGGTTCAAAATCGCGATGCGTGATTTATCCATCAGGGGAGCTGGAAACATTCTAGGGGCTCAACAACATGGCTTCATCGATTCAGTTGGTTTCGATCTGTATTCACAAATGTTGAAAGAAGCTGTAGATGCGAAACGTAATGACCAACCAGCCGAAGAAAAGAACACCCTGGAAATTGACGTTGAAGTGGATGCTTATATCCCTGATGCCTACATAATGGACGGACATCAGAAAATAGAAATGTATAAAAGGTTCAGAGGGATTGCGTCGCTTGAAGAAGTGGAAGAATTACAGGATGAAATGATCGATCGTTTCGGAGAATACCCAGAAGAAGTTTCCTATTTATTCATGATTGCTGAAATGAAGGTATATGCTGAAAAGGCCGGAATTGAAAGCATTAAACAATTAAAGCAGGAAATCAGCATTCTCCTTAGGGAAAAGGTCAGCAGCGATGTGGATGGACAAAAGGTATTCGAGCTGGGATCGAAGTATGGCCGAATGGTGGGCTTTGGAATGGACGGCAATCGAATGAAACTGGTCCTGCACATAAAAGGTGTAGAACAAAGCAAATGGCTTAATATCTTATTTGAGATGGCCAAGGGTTTACAGTATGTAAAAAAAGAGACGCAAGCCACTAAAAACTAAAATTGAATGATAGTCCTCTTGAAGAATTTTTTTTAGGTACCATGGTAAAAAAATGCAACAAGAAGAAAAATTTTTTCAAAGTGCATAGAACTTACCATTAGAAAAATACTAAGTACAATAGCTGGTGATGATTTTGCTACAAAATGAGGATTTATCAAATCAATTAGATGAAAGTGAGGCAACATTAGATGAAAGCAACTGGTATCGTTCGCCGAATTGATGATTTAGGAAGAGTCGTCATCCCGAAAGAAATTCGCAGGACCCTCCGTATTCGTGAAGGAGATCCACTGGAAATATTTGTGGATAGGGATGGAGAAGTCATCCTAAAGAAATACTCTCCTATCAGTGAATTAGGCGATTTTGCAAGGGAATATGCAGAAGCACTTTATGATAGCCTTGGAAACCCAGTTATGATTTGTGACAGGGATACTTACATTGCAGTGGCAGGCGGCTCCAAAAAAGAATACTTAAATAAAAGCGTTAGTGACCTGGTGGAAAAAATCATGGAAGAAAGAAATCCTGTCCTGGAATCTCCAAACGGACAAATTTCATTCGTTGATTCCAATGATGAAGATGTCCAATCTTATACGGCAGCTCCGATCATTGCGAGTGGCGACCCGATTGGTGCCGTCTTGATTTTCTCTAAAGATAGCACCATTGGTGAAGTGGAACAGAAATCGGTTGAAACAGCAGCAAGTTTCCTAGCTAGACAAATGGAACAGTAACCTTGGACATGCCATTATAATTTTTAAGGTGGAAGGGCAGCAATCGCGCTGTCCTTTTTGCTCTTTCTAAAAGGTTAACCCGATGGGGGCAAACATAAAGAGACGGAGATTATTCTTCAAGGTGAATATGGAAACTAATTAACAGTATGCGCTGGAATTAAAAAATAACCATTGGAATTATGCTATAATAACTACCACATATGAGTGAAAAGGGGAAAAAGAATGGCTGAAAAGCCTTATAAAACATCAAATGAACTTTTCCGGGGAGCGTTGATTTTGAGCGCAGCGGCGATTATCGTAAAAGTATTGAGCGCGGCCTATCGCATACCATATCAGAACATTGCGGGTGACATCGGGTTTTATATCTATCAACAGGTTTATCCCTTCTACGGTGTTGCTTTTACATTATCAACACTCGGCTTTCCGGTAGTCATATCCAAACTTATTGCAGAACGGGACTCCTCCAAAAATAACTTTGCGGTCAAGGACATTTTAGTGACTTCATTCGTCGTCTTAAGTTCGATAGGTGTCATGATGTTTGCTGCACTATTCCTTGGAGCTGATTGGATTGCAGGGTGGATGAAGGATCCGCATTTAGCCGGTCTGCTGAGGATCGTTGCCTACTCCTATTTATTAATGCCGATTTCATCTGTGTTAAGAGGCTATTTTCAAGGAATAAACGACATGCTGCCTACGGCAAGTTCGCAGGTCGCTGAACAATGCATCCGTGTGTTGACGATTCTGGTTCTTTCCACAATATTCGTTTCTCAGGGCTATTCTTATTATGTGGTCGGCAAGGGGGCGGTCCTCGGTTCGATCACCGGCAGCATAACTGGCCTGGTACTGCTTATTGCTTTCGTCATTTTAAGAGAAGAATGGAAGCTTTTTTTACGAATGAGAATCAAACCTGTAAATTTCATCAAAATCTCCAAAGCCCTGATTTTCCAAGGGCTGGCCTTTTGCATAACTGGCTTGATCCTTATCTTGTTTCAGTTTGTCGATTCATTGCACCTGTATTCCTTACTGAGGGAAACGGGAATGGGGGAAAGGGAAGCAAAAGAATGGAAAGGGGTATATGATCGAGGACAGCCGTTGCTTCAGCTAGGTACAGTCGTGGCTAATTCTTTTGCATTGGCGCTTGTACCTGTAATATCCGGATTCGTTCAGAGGAAAAGTGAGCATGAATTATTGAATAAGATCAAATTGGCGCTTCGTGTAAGTACGACAATAGGACTTGCTGCTGCGATTGGGCTGGTGGTGACGATGAAGCCTGTCAACCATATGCTGTTCACGGATAACAAAGGGACGATTACTTTAGCGATTTTCTCTTTATCGATCTTATTCACATCCCTCATAATGGCAGAAGCGGCAGTGATTCAAAGTTTAGGCCATTCGTTCGTGCCGGTGATCATCACGATTGTGGGGGTTGGCAGCAAGTGGGCTTTGAACCTTGTTCTAGTGCCCCATTACAAGATCGCGGGAGCAGCCTCGGCGACAGTGCTTGCGTTTATAATCATGTCAGTATTATTTTATGTGGTATTGAGAGTACATATCAAAAAGCCATTATTTGAAAAGAAGCACGTGTTAATAATCTTGAAGAGTACGTTTTACATGGGTACTGCGGTTGTTTTATTCAATAGTTTATTCGAATTGATGTTATCAGGCGAGAGCCGCTTGTTAGCTACGATCCAAGCTTTGACCGGTGTAGGGATCGGTGCAGCCGTTTTTGTGATGACGGCCATTCGTACAGGGTTATTTAGTGAAGAAGAACTTTCACTTATACCTGCAGGCTCGAAGCTTAAACGATTTATAATAAAGAATAGGAGTATGCGAAATCATGAATGAGATTACGATAATAGGCCTTGGTGCAGGGGATTTAAATCAGCTTCCGCTAGGGATTTATAAAAAATTGATACAAACGGAACAATGTTTCGTCAGAACGATCGATCATCCGGTAATCGGGGATTTGAAAAGGGAAGGGATAAATTTCACGGCGTTTGACGGGATATATGAAAAGCACGACCAATTTGAAGCTGTATATGAAGAAATTGCCAGAATATTATTACAAGAGGCTTCAAACTGTTCCGTTCTATACGCAGTTCCGGGACATCCCATGGTTGCGGAAAAAACGGTGCAGCTTTTGCTTGAAAAGGGTCCGGCTCTTGGAATAGCCATTAAGTTGGAAGGCGGGCAAAGTTTCCTTGATCCCTTGTTTCAGGCTGTTAGAATCGATCCGATTGAAGGGTTTCAGCTATTGGATGGAACAGCTCTTTCACCAGATGATTTGCACATTGCCCAGCATATGATAATCGGACAGGTGTATGACGCATTCAGTGCATCCAATGTGAAGCTGACCTTAATGGAAAAGCTACCGGATGACTACGAGGTATATATTGTTACAGCGGCAGGAAGCAGTCAGGAAAAAGTGACAAAATGCGCCCTCTTCGAACTCGACCGTCAAATGGAGTTAAGTAACTTGACGAGTGTTTATGTCCCGCCTGTTAGCGAAGAAGCTTTACGGTATAGGGAGTTCTCTAAGCTGCGGCAGGTCATTGCAGAACTTAGAGGTCCTGACGGATGTCCATGGGATAAGAAACAAACTCATGAAAGCTTGAAGAAATATCTAATAGAAGAGGCATATGAGCTGATTGATTCCATCGATGAAGAGGACGACGAGGGCATGATTGGTGAACTTGGGGATGTCCTGCTTCAGGTGATGCTTCATTCACAAATCGGTGAAGATGAGGGCATGTTCACGATAGATGATGTGATTGAAGGCATTACGGCAAAAATGATTCGACGCCACCCTCATGTATTCGGAGATGTTAAAGTGAACGGTGAGGAAGATGTATTAGTGAACTGGCAGAAAATCAAAGAAGATGAAAAAGTGAGCGAAACAAAAGCTCCGAACTCCATATTGGATGGTATTGAGAAATCGCTGCCAAACTTACTACGGGCCGAAGAGTATCAAAAAAGGGCTGCCAAGGTTGGATTTGATTGGGATGAGGTTTCCGAAGCCTGGAAAAAGGTCAGGGAAGAAGTACAGGAATTGGAAGAGGAAATATTAAGCCCGAACAGGGATGTCGAAAGAATAAAATCAGAGCTGGGCGACCTCTTTTTTGCGCTTGTCAACATTTCACGTTATTATGACATACAAGCGGAAGAAGCCGTCTACAAAGCAAACCGGAAATTTCACCAGCGTTTTACATATATAGAAGAGTGCATTCAAAGGGCAGACAAAAAATTTGAGGATTATACATTGGAAGAACTGGATTCATATTGGGATGAAGCAAAAACTAAAGGACTTTAATTAAGGGAGAGATTTGAATGTCGATGAGATTGGATAAATTCCTAAAAGTTTCAAGGTTGATCAAGCGCCGCACACTTGCGAAGGAGGTTGCGGATAAAGGGAGAATCACGATTAACGGACAACAGGCCAAAGCAAGTTCGAATGTGAAAGATGGCGATGAGTTGACTGTAAGGTTCGGTCAAAAGCTTGTTACGGTACGTGTCGATAAAATTCAAGAAACGACGAAAAAAGAAGCCGCTGCAGATATGTATACCATCGTAAAGGAAGAAAAGCTAGCGGAGGAGTAGGGACAGGCTTGGTTCTAATTCCACTCTTACGGACATACACTTGTACAAAATCAGTGGTACTGTGAGGGATGAAAAAATGAGCCAATATATTGATCCGAATGCTGGTTATACAAAAGGAACGACCCAAGAGCATGATGTAACGATGAAAGGCCGCCGTTTGCTTGATATTACCGGTGTCAAACAAGTTGAAAGTTTCGATAATGAAGAATTTCTGCTCGAAACGTCAATGGGTTTCTTATCTATCCGGGGCCAAAACTTGCAAATGAAGAATTTAGACGTTGATAAAGGCATCGTTTCGATTAAGGGAAAGATTTTCGACCTTGTTTATTTAGATGAGCAATCAGGGGAGAAAGCTAAAGGCTTCTTTGGCAAGTTGTTCAAATGACCTTAACGATCCAATTTTATACGTTGCTTGCGATGATAGGCATGGGCAGTGGCTTTGGAGCTGCCCTGGATACGTATAGCAGGTTCCTGAATCGTTCAGAAAGGAAAAGGTGGGTTGTATTCATCCATGACTTCCTTTTCTGGATCATTCAGGGTCTCCTTATTTTTTATGTTTTGTTTTTAGTGAATGAGGGGGAGTTTCGCCTCTATTTATTTTTGGCCTTATTATGCGGTTTTTCAGCTTATCAAGCACTTTTCAAAGGTTTCTATCAACGTTCATTAGAGTTTTTGATAATACTTGTGATAAAGTTGGCGAGATTTATAACGAATTCGGTTCACATGCTGATATTTCTACCGATAAAATGGGTATTAGTATCTGTATTGGCCATCATCATCGGGATAGGTAAGTTCGTTTTGGCATTATTAAAATGGGCGGGAAAAATACTTCTCTTTATTTTGACTATATTCTGGAGACCAGTAAAAGGGATTCTGACTTATATATGGAATTTATTGCCGGTTTTTGTTACGAAAAACGTCGGGAAGTTTTATAATAAAGGAAAAGGGATTTTATTGAAAATAAAGAATTCTATATTTAGAACGCTAAATGGATGGAGAAATAAAAAGAAATGAGGAGCGATAAAAAATGAGTAGCCTGCGTAAAAAGAAAGTGGCAAAAATGGAAAATCCCTACGTCGCTCAACAAGAGAAAAAAGTACAAACCGTAGAAAAAAAGAAGCGTGGTCTAATGCGTAGATTAACCCTTTACTCAATTTTCGCCGCTGTCTTTTTGATTTTTGCCGTTTCCACCCTCATAACGCAAAATGTTGCACTGGATGAGAAAGTTAATCAAAAGGAAGAAATGAAGGGGAAGTTAGCTGAATTGAAAAAAGACGAGACCCTTCTCAAAGAAGAAATCGTAAAGCTTAATGACGACGATTATATAGCGAAAATAGCCAGACGGGATTATTTCTTATCTGAAAAAGGTGAAATCATTTTTACCCTTCCAAAAGGGAAGGAAGATAGTGACTAATATTGACACTGTTTTTTTACTTTCGTTATAATATAATGTGAAGAGATTTTTTTAACATTTCTAAGGAGGAACATTTTTTTTATGTCAATCGAAGTAGGCAGCAAGTTACAAGGTAAAGTAACAGGCATAACTAATTTTGGTGCATTTGTAGAGCTACCTCAAGGTTCAACCGGTCTTGTCCATATCAGTGAAGTGGCTGATAATTATGTCAAGGATATCAATGATCATTTAAAAGTGGGCGATACAGTTGAGGTGAAAGTCATCAACGTTAAAGATGGCAAGATTGGCTTGTCCATAAAAAAAGCGATAGACCGTCCTGAAGGTGAGCAAAAACCTGCATACACACCACGTCCGCGCCAAGGAAGAGGGAATGACAGCCGTTCCAAAGACTTCCGCTCGAAAGGTAATGGTTTCCAGCCTAAAGAAAACTTTGAGCAAAAAATGGCTAAATTCTTAAAAGATAGCGAAGACCGCTTAACGACCCTTAAACGTAGCACCGAAACGAAACGGGGAGGTCGAGGAGGAAGACGCGGATAAAACTGCTGCTGAAAATAATAGTTTAGCAACTTTTCCTGTGAAATTATTCATAGTGTAGATAAAGGCAAGCTTGCTGGCTTGTCTTCTTTTAATTATCAACGACATAAAAAAGCGCCTCTGCACACTTACCGATATAAGTGTGCAGAGGCGCTTTTGATATATGATGACCCGTACGGGATTCGAACCCGTGTTACCGCCGTGAAAGGGCGGTGTCTTAACCGCTTGACCAACGGGCCGTGATTTTCATGAAAAAAGATAGCGGCAGAGGGGATCGAACCCCCGACCTCACGGGTATGAACCGTACGCTCTAGCCAGCTGAGCTACGCCGCCATAATGGTAAGTGCTACTGAAGCACAAGTTATATCTTACAGTCGTGAAGAAAAAATGTCAACAAAAAAAATAAAGTTTGTCGGTTTCCATTTCCTGATTATTTATTCGTGTTATTTTCCGCAAAAATAACCTAAAAACTTTGCTTTTCTTCAAAAAAAAAAGAACGCCCGTTTCCGTATTGAAAAAAAAGGGACAAAAACCTGTATACAAATGATTGTTCAAGAAGAATTTCGTCGAACGTTTTTGTTATCCGCTTATAAAATTCTGACAAAAAAATAGACAAGCCCTCTATATAATAAAAACCACTAATACGAATGGGGTGTTGAAATGGAAAAAGTAGAAAGACCTATGATGGAACCTCTTGGAGATGTTCAATTAAAAGAAGCGAAGGCAGGGGCCATCAATTGGATCCAACAACTGCAAATGAAGTCGGAAGACATATTCATAAAAAAAGGTATCTCTTTAGCAATTATCGGTTTTTTATTAGGACGGGCTTTGATTCTTTCGCAGCTTGCACCATTTGGACTTCCGTTTTTCGCAGCTGTTTTTCTCATGAGACGTGATAGGGCTCCGCTGGCTTTATTCGGATTGATTGCAGGTGGGCTGACCGTTCACTATTCGAATAGTTTAGTCATCTTTGCATCGGCGTTCCTGCTCCTGTTATTTCATAAAATCAAGAAGCCCGCCGTGGAAGGACAATTCAAGACCATGTCGATGTACGTCTTTGCTTCACTATTCCTGGTCAACCTGGCGGAGCAATATCTGGTATTTCGAACGATTCAGCTGTATGACTTAATGATGATAGGGGTAGAGGCGGGACTCGCAATGATTTTAACCTTAATCTTCATACAATCCATCCCGATGCTGACCGTTCGGACAAAGTCCCAATCATTAAAGAC
Source organism: Peribacillus sp. NPDC056705 (assembly GCF_043656335.1). Taxonomy (NCBI): domain Bacteria; kingdom Bacillati; phylum Bacillota; class Bacilli; order Caryophanales; family Bacillaceae; genus Peribacillus; species Peribacillus sp. NPDC056705. The sequence continues at coordinate 40,102 of NZ_JBHTYI010000029.1, forward strand.
GGAGGAAATCGTCAGCATCATCATCCTGCTGGCTTCGGTGATGACCGGAACCATCGGCTGGATGATCTACGATTTATCACTCGACCATATATTCTCGCGATACCTGGTCCTCCTCTTCGGGCTGGCAGGAGGGGCCGCCATAGGCTCCACTGTAGGTGTAGTTACTGGATTGATATTCAGCTTGGCAAGTATTGCAAGTCTTTATCAAATGAGCCTTCTCGCATTTTCAGGGCTCCTGGGAGGCTTATTGAAGGAGGGAAGGAAGATAGGGGTTGCTAGCGGCCTCTTGATTGCTACATTACTGATAGGTTTATATGGTGAGGGCACCAATAATATTATGGTGACCCTTTATGAATCACTTATAGCTGTGGCCCTGTTTATATTGACGCCGTCATCCATAATCAACAAAATAGCGAAACATATACCGGGAACAGTCGAGAATTCTGATGAGCAGCAGCAGTATGCCCGAAAAGTGAGGGATGTCACCGCTCAAAGGGTGGAGCAATTCTCACATGTATTTGAGGCGCTCTCAAATAGCTTTTCCCAAGTGGATGAAAGGGGGAGATTGGAGGAAGATGAGAAAGAATTCGACTACTTCTTAAGTAATGTAACGGAAAAGACGTGCCAGCTTTGTTTTAAGAAGGAACAATGCTGGTCCAAGAACTTTAATACAACCTATGACGGCATGCAGGAAATTATGCTTCAATTAAGTGAAAATAATGGCCAGCTCCCCCAAAAAACTTCGAAAGAGTGGGGGAAATATTGTAGCCGCGGGCCTCAGGTCATTGGGGCGATAGCACAGGAACTTACTTATTTTGAAGCTAACCAAAAATTAAAAAGGCAGGTGAAGGAAAGCCGGAAACTGGTGGCGGATCAACTGAGGGGCGTTTCGGCAGTAATGGATGACTTTGCGAAAGAAATTCAAAGGGAAAGGAAGAATCATCATGTACATGAAGAATCCATTTTGGAAGCCATCCAGGATTTTGGCCTGCACATAGGCCATGTTGAAATATACAGTCTAGAACAAGGAAATGTTGATATAGAGATGAGTGTCCCATACTGCCAGGGCAGAGGGGAATGTGAAAAGTTGATTGCACCCATGCTTTCTGACATTTTAGGGGAAACGATAGTCGTTCATTCAGAAGAGTGTGCAACATATCCAAACGGGCAATGTGAGGTGATATTTAGGTCAGCAAAAAAATTCACGGTCGAAACGGGTGTGGCTCATGCTGCCAAGGGGGGAGGGCTTGTATCAGGAGACAGTTATACGACAATGGAAATTGGCTGCGGCAAATTCGCGATAGCCATCAGTGATGGAATGGGAAATGGGGAAAGGGCCCATTTTGAAAGTACAGAGACATTGAAGCTTCTACAAAAATTTTTACAATCGGGAATAGAAGAAAAAATAGCCATTAAATCCGTAAACTCCGTATTATCTCTACGCACTACCGATGAAATATTTTCGACTCTTGATTTGGCAATGATTGATCTTCAGGACGCAAGGGCTAAGTTTTTAAAAATCTGTTCGATACCGAGTTTCATTAAAAGGGGGGATAGGATAATAAAAATCGAATCAAGTAACCTTCCTATGGGAATCATCCAGGATTTCGATGTTGATGTTGTATCAGAAGAGCTGAAGGCAGGGGACATATTAATCATGATGAGCGATGGAGTGTTCGATGGCCCCTCACATGTCGAAAATATCGAGTTCTGGCTTAAACGAAAAATCAAGGAAATGGAAACAGACGACCCGCAGGAAATCTCTGATTTAATATTGGAAGAAGTCATCCGAACTAAAGGGATCATAGATGATGATATGACAGTGGTTACATCGAAAATAAAGCATAACACACCGAAATGGGCGTCCATTCCCGTTTCTCCAAAACGTAAAAAGGCACAGTAGGGGCCGTTTATATAAATAAAATGAAAAAAACCAAAATGAGGTGGAGAAATGGAAGACGGATAAAAGGTAAGGGTTGCACTCTTTTCAATCCCTTCACTCCGTGATGTGACTTGATGAGATGTCTTTGGCGTATAATTTCCCCCTTTTTAGTCAATTATGGTAACAAATTGATAGGAAGGGAGAGCAAAACATGAAAGCAGGAACATTAAGACAGATTTTGCTTATAACCGACGGATGTTCAAATCATGGTGAGGAACCTTCTGCCATGGCTGAATTGGCAAGGGAGCAAGGCATAACCATCAATGTCATAGGTGTCATGGAAAATGATGTGATAGATGAAAAGGGGCTTAAGGAAATTGAGAAGATTGCTGGTTCCGGAGGTGGCGTAAGTCAAATAGTCTATGCTCAGCAGTTGTCCCAAACCGTCCAAATGGTGACCCAAAAGGCAATGACTCAAACTATACAGGGCGTTATCAATCGTGAACTTCAACAAATACTTGGAGATTCAAAAACGATGGACGATCTTCCGCCCGATAAACGAGGAGAAGTGATGGAGGTGGTTGATGAGCTTGGGGAAACAAGCAAGCTCGAAGTATTGATTCTTGTTGATACAAGTGCAAGCATGAAACATAAACTGCCTACAGTAAAAGATTCTTTATTAGATCTTTCCCTTAGTATGAATGCAAGAATGGGTGACAGCCGTTTTTCCGTATTCGTATTTCCTGGGAAAAGAAATGATGTTGAAAAGCTGCTGGATTGGACCCCGAACCTTGAAGCCTTGACGGCAACTTTTCCTAAGCTTAGCACAGGGGGACTCACTCCGACTGGTCCGGCCATTCGTGAAGCTTTGACATATTTCAATAAAAAACGTTCATTGAGGGGATTGTTATCACATGATGATGAACAATACTTTGAGGAATCAATGTAAACTCCTGCCTGGCAGTGTAGTCACTGGAAAATGGAATAAAAATCAGTACAAAATCATTAAGGAATTGGGGTGTGGAGCGAACGGGATCGTCTATTTGGTTGAAAGCGGAAATCGTCATTATGCTTTAAAGCTCAGTGATAATGGGACGTCCATTATTTCGGAGATGAATATCCTAAAATCCTTTTCAAAGGTCCAGGGGTCTACCCTTGGACCTTCCTTTTTGGAAGCGGATGATTTCATGAAAACAGGAAAGCAGCTCCCTTTTTATGTCATGGAATATATCCACGGACACGATTTTTTGCGTTTCATCGATAAAAAAGGTTCATCATGGATTGGAGTCTTGATGCTTCAGCTTTTAACAAGCTTGTCTGCCTTGCATGCCAATGGATGGGTATTCGGGGATTTAAAACCTGAGAATTTAATCGTGACTTCACCAGCCTATAAGGTACGGTGCGTGGATGTTGGCGGAACCACCTTAATCGGGCGATCTGTTAAAGAATTCACTGAGTTCTTTGACAGGGGTTACTGGGGACTTGGATCAAGAAAGGCTGATCCGCAATATGACTTGTTCGCTGTTGCGATGATTATTATCAATTCAGCCTACCCTGGACGTTTCCATAAGAAAGGGGAGGGGTATAGACAGCTTAACGACCTGATTAAGCAGAAAAAGGAATTGCACCCATATAGAAAGCTGCTGGATAAAGCACTCCGCGGGCAGTATGATTCAGCCCTCCAAATGCGGGAGGATTTGGTCATGGTTCTAAGTAAGCGAAATCATTCGAAGAAAAAGGGCCTGACTCAGGCAGCGGCGGGTCAGCCGCATACAATACAACCTGCAACGAGACAAGCAAGAAGGTCCCAAAACCATTCAAAAAAGAAAAGTGGCGGTTTTTTTGAAACTTTTTTGCTGGTTGCCATCATATCGATGCTCTATGTTCTATACATATATGAACAGTTGTTATGATATAGTTATTATGTGAATGCCATGGAATAGTTGAAACCATTTCATGATTGAATCGTATAAAACTAATGCCTGTTCATAAAGAAGGAAGATTGTATGTTAAAGGAAAAAGTTCTGAGTACCATTTATAGAAATGAATTGATTAAGGAACACTCGAAGTTGCTAATAGGCGTTTCCGGAGGACCGGACTCATTGGTGCTTCTCCATATCCTTAAGGAAATTCAACCTCTTTTTCATTACGAGATGATCGTTGCAAGTGTTGACCATATGTTTCGAGGTGAAGAATCCTATGAGGATTACAAATATGTCGAGCATATATGTAAACGGTGGGGCATTACATTCGAGGGAAAAAGGATCGATGTTCCTGCCCGGATGGAGCAGATGGGGGAAAGTTCACAAGTAACGTCAAGAAAGTCGCGTTTTGCTTTCTATGAGGAAATGATGGATAAACATCAAGCCTCCACGCTTGTACTGGGGCATCATGGAGATGACCAAATAGAAACGATGCTCATGCGTTTAACAAGAGGGGCGACAGGTAAGGCGAGAGCTGGTATTCCCATAAAAAGACGGTTCCATACCGGGAATCTGGTCAGGCCTTTTCTTGAAATTACGAAAAGCCAAATAATCGAATATGCGGTCCTTCATAATATTGAACCAAGGTTTGATCCGAGCAATGAAACGGGTGCCTATGCAAGAAATCGTTTTAGACATGAAGTCCTTCCATTTTTAAAGAAGGAAAATAGAAAGGTTCATGAGCATTTTCAACGATTCAGTGAAGAGCTTTATGAAGATGAAGAGTTTTTTTTGAACATGGTTTCAAGCAAAATGTCCGAGGTTTGGATCCAACAGGATAAAGATCAAGCGGTTATTCAGATTGATAAGGTTCTAGCGATGCCTAAACCTTTACAAAGAAGGGCGATTCAACTAATATTAAACTATCTTTATTTGGAGAGACCTTCATCGCTTTCGGCATTACATATTGACCAACTTTTAGTTTTGTTTTTAAATCCTCAACCATCTGCAGAATTGCATCTTCCGGAGGGCCTTATTGCGGAAAAATCATATCAAGCTTGCACTTTTAGATTTTTTCGGCAAAAAAGCCTTAAATATTCCCTTAAATTACAAATTCCCGGTGAGACTATTCTTCCGAATGGATATAAGATTAAAGCGCACTATATAAAAGAAGAAATTCCGGTACTTAGAGGAAATCATTCTTTTATTCTTCCCGAATCAGCTGTTCAGTTTCCTCTTACAGTCCGGACCAGGAATGAAGGCGAACGGATGGCCGTCAAGGGATTGGGTGGAACTAAAAAGTTAAAGGATATTTTCATTAATGAAAAGATCCCGATGCTAGAAAGAAATGTGTGGCCGGTCATCATCGATCAAACGGGAATGGCCATTTGGCTACCTGGTTTAAAGAAATCGAATATTGAGCCGGATATAATTTCTGATGAAAAATCTTTAATCTACTTAGAATATAAAAAAGCTTAATTCTTCTTGGGGGGCAATAAATTACAATGACCATGCAAAACGACATTGAAAAGGTTTTAATATCAGAGGAAGAACTTCAAAAAAAAATCAGGGAATTGGGTGCGCAGCTTGAAGCTGATTACCAAGGTAAGTTCCCGTTGGCAATCGGAGTGCTGAAAGGCGCCATGCCATTTATGTCAGATTTACTGAAACGTGTGGATACACATCTTGAAATGGACTTTATGGATGTTTCAAGCTATGGTAACTCCACTGTATCTTCCGGTGAAGTGAAAATCATCAAAGATCTTGATACATCGGTTGAAGGCCGGGATATTTTGATCATCGAAGATATTATCGACAGCGGTTTGACTCTTAGCTATCTTGCGGAACTTTTCCGTTATCGAAAAGCAAAATCAATTAAAATCGTTACATTATTGGATAAACCAACAGGCAGGAAAGCGGATATCACTCCGGATTATGCCGGGTTCATCGTTCCGGATGCATTTGTTGTCGGATATGGTCTTGATTTTGCGGAAAAGTATCGTAATCTCCCGTATATTGGCATATTGAAGCCTGAAATTTACTCGAATTAATCGTACTTGTTTGAAAGAGAAGACCAGATAAAAACAGCGGTGTTAAATTATTGTAATTCATTAATTTTGTATGATAGTATTTACTATAGTTTGTTTACCCGTGGGAGGAGGTAAGGGATGAATCGGATCTTCCGTAATACCATATTTTATTTACTGATCTTTTTGGTCATCATTGGGATTGTAAGCATTTTTAATAATAACAATGAACCAACGGAGAAAATGACCCAAGATGAATTCTATAAGCATTTGGAGAATGGGGATGTTACTGCACTGACGATGCAGCCCGAAAGCAGTGTATTTGAAATCACAGGAAAGCTCAAAGGTTATGAGGAAAATAAATTCTTTGTGACGTACGTGCCTTTCAGTGAATATTCTCAGAGCAGAATCAATGATGCCGTAACCAAGTTGGGTAAGGACATCATCACTGTTGAACCTCCAGAAAAAACAAGTGGCTGGGTGACATTTTTCACTTCCATCATTCCATTTGTAATCATTTTTATTCTCTTCTTCTTTTTACTTAACCAAGCTCAGGGCGGCGGTGGTGGCCGTGTCATGAACTTCGGGAAAAGTAAGGCGAAATTGTATAATGATGATAAGAAAAAAGTACGCTTCAACGATGTTGCCGGGGCGGACGAAGAAAAGCAGGAACTTGTCGAGGTTGTTGAATTCTTGAAAGACCCTCGAAAATTTGCCGAGCTTGGAGCCCGTATTCCTAAAGGGGTACTTTTAGTTGGGCCTCCTGGTACAGGTAAAACTTTACTTGCACGAGCAGTGGCTGGTGAAGCCGGAACTCCTTTCTTCTCAATCAGTGGTTCTGATTTTGTTGAAATGTTTGTGGGTGTCGGTGCATCCCGTGTTCGTGATTTGTTTGAAAATGCTAAGAAGAATGCACCATGTATCATCTTTATCGATGAAATTGATGCAGTCGGACGTCAACGTGGCGCAGGTCTTGGCGGCGGTCACGATGAACGCGAACAGACATTGAACCAACTTCTGGTGGAAATGGATGGTTTCGGTGGTAATGAAGGAATCATAATCATCGCTGCGACTAACCGTGCTGATGTATTGGATCCGGCATTACTGCGTCCAGGACGTTTTGACCGTCAAATAACGGTAGGGCGCCCTGATGTTAAGGGCCGTGAAGAAGTTCTGAAAGTGCATGCACGCAATAAACCATTAGCAGAAACAGTCGATTTGAAAGCGATCGCTCAGCGTACTCCAGGATTTTCTGGTGCGGATCTTGAAAACTTATTGAATGAAGCTGCGCTTGTGGCTGCCCGTCAAGATAAGAAGAAGATCGACATGTCCGATTTGGATGAAGCATCGGATCGCGTTATCGCTGGACCTGCCAAGAAAACCCGTGTCATTTCCAAAAAGGAAAGAAATATCGTAGCGTGGCATGAAGCAGGCCATACCATTATTGGATTGGTTCTGGATGATGCCGAAGTCGTTCATAAGGTTACGATTGTCCCTCGTGGTCAAGCTGGCGGTTATGCAGTTATGCTGCCGAAAGAGGATCGTTTCTTCATGACGGAACCTGAGCTTAAAGATAAAATCGTAGGGCTATTGGGTGGCCGTGTAGCCGAAGAAGTCACATTCGGAGAAGTGAGTACCGGTGCTCATAACGATTTCCAACGTGCAACGGGCATAGCTCGGAGCATGGTTATGGAATATGGCATGAGTAAACTTGGACCGCTTCAATTCGGTAATTCACAAGGTCAGGTCTTCCTAGGCCGAGATTTCAACAATGATCAAAACTATTCAGATGCAATAGCATATGAAATTGATCTTGAAATCCAACGTATCATCAAGGAAGCTTACGAAAGATGTAAGACGATTCTTACTGAAAATCGTGAAAAACTTGATTTGGTCGCAAAAACCTTGCTTGATGTGGAAACGCTTGATGCTGAACAGATCAAAGGTTTATTCCATAATGGTAAATTGCCAGAACGGGATTATACAGCCCTTAATGGGAATTTAACCACTGATGAGAATGTCAAGGTGAACATCAATACGAAGAAGGAAGAAAAAGAGGCCCTGTTAGATCCATTGGATAAGAGAGGACCTGAGGACCTTGAAATAACGGAGGAAGGATTGAATACTCCTCCAATCAAAGAAGGTGCGCCTCAAGATCAGCCGCTTTCCTTCCCGAACGAAGATGACAATAAAAAGTCTTAAGTTGACTGAATTCAAAAGGGTATTTCCGCCTCGGAAATACCCTTTTCTTCACTCTTGAATTAATTATGATGAAGTTTCTGGGTTACCTTTCGAAAAGTGCGACTAATAGCGTGGTAAATAACAGTGTGGTATGATGTTGGAGAATAATTTACCGGAGTGATGAAACGATGATTTTTGTATTGGATGTTGGGAATACGAATACTGTACTAGGCGTATACGATGAAGATATTTTAAAATATCATTGGCGAATTGAGACTAGCCGTCACAAGACAGAAGATGAGTATGGAATGATCATAAAGTCTTTGCTGCAACATGAAGGTCTTTCGTTTGATCAATTTGATGGAATCATCATTTCTTCGGTAGTTCCGCCAATTATGTTTGCGCTTGAACGAATGTGCAAAAAATACTTTGGTATAAAACCGCTTATAGTTGGACCTGGAATAAAAACTGGATTGAATATTAAATACGAAAATCCGCGTGAGGTGGGTGCGGACCGAATCGTTAATGCTGTTGCAGGCATTCAGGAATATGGAAGCCCTCTCATTATCGTGGACTTTGGCACGGCAACTACATATTGCTATATAAATGAGGATAAACAATACATGGGCGGAGCCATTGCCCCGGGTATAAATATTTCTACTGAAGCACTTTATTCAAAGGCGGCCAAACTTCCAAGAATAGAAATCAGCCGGCCAGAAGGGATTATTGGGAAAAATACGGTGTCCGCCATGCAGGCTGGTATTTTGTATGGGTATGTTGGACAGGTAGAAGGAATCGTTAATCGAATTAAGGAGCAAAGTAATCTAGAACCAACGGTAATAGCAACTGGTGGATTGGCTACCTTAATTGCCAATGAGTCTACTGTGATTGACGTAGTGGAGCCATTTTTGACCTTGAAGGGGCTGCAGTTGATTTATAAACGTAATCGTGAGCAAGTGAAGAAGTAACACAAAGCATGGAAGGAGCAAAAATAAATGAAAGATTATCTAATAAAGGCGTTAGGTTATGAGGGACAGGTTCGGGCATATGCTGTTTCAACAACAGACACGGTAGGAGAAGCTCAGCGGCGCCATTATACATGGCCTACTGCTTCAGCTGCCCTTGGACGGGCGATGACGGCAGGCGTCATGATGGGCGGAATGTTAAAAGGTGAAGAAAAGCTGACGATTAAAATCGAAGGCGGAGGACCGATCGGTTCCATCCTGGTCGACAGCAATGCAAAGGGAGAAGTCCGCGGATATGTCACTCACCCGCAAACTCACTTTGATTTGAATGAGCAAGGAAAGCTTGATGTAAGGAAAGCGGTAGGAACCGATGGATTGTTGACTGTTGTCAAAGATATCGGTCTTCGTGATTACTTTTCAGGTCAGGTACCGATTGTATCGGGAGAATTAGGTGAAGATTTCACATATTACTTTGTTACTTCCGAACAGGTGCCTTCATCTGTGGGGGTTGGGGTCCTGGTCAATCCGGATAATTCAATCCTTGCAGCGGGTGGATTCATCATCCAGTTGATGCCGGGTACATCCGAAGATACGATTTCAAAAATCGAAAATCGACTAAGCACGATAACTCCTGTTTCTAAGATGATTCAGAGCGGCATGACTCCTGAAGAAATCCTAACCGAGATTTTAGGTGAGGGCAATGTGAATATACTAGAAAAAATGGATGTCCAATTCTCCTGTCAATGTTCTAAGGAAAGAATTGCAAATGCATTGATTAGCCTAGGGCAAGCTGAAATTCGGGATATCATTGATACAGATGGACAAGCGGAAGCACATTGTCATTTTTGTAATCAGACCTACCAATTCTCGAAGGAAGAACTCGAGGAACTAGAAGCGGAAACCAAAAAATAATATACGGGGGATAAGGGTTTGCCAAAACAAAAGCTTCGGGCGATTATTGCTGCCCTTGCCTTGTTGAACCTATTGACTATCATTATCTTTGTCATAAAACCACTGATCATTTCAAAATCCGTCATCGGGGAAGAAACGGCCGCAAAGGTTGGATCCAAGGATATTTCCCGGGACGCATGGATTAATGAGCTCGAAAAAAGATATGGGGAAGATGTACTTGAGGAAATGGTCGATAAAGAGGTCGTGAAACAGGCAGCTGAAAAATATAAAGTGGAAATTTCGGATGAAGAGCTTGATCGGGAACTTAAAATGATGAAAACGATGTATGGGACTGCCGGTCAGAACCTTAATAAAAGTAACGAGCAACTGAGGCAGGAAATTCAATCGAGTCTCCTCCTCGAGAAGCTCCTCACCAAGGACGTTTCGGTCTCCGAAACGGCAATGCGGAATCATTATGATAATAATAAGGATATCTACAGAATCCCTACTGCTTTCCATATTTCCCATATTACCTCTTCTACAAAAAAGCAAGCGGACCAAATCGTACGTGAACTGGAGAAAGGCGTCCCCTTTGATGTCTTAGCGATGGAAAAGTCCCTTGATGAATTCACTGCCAACCAAGGTGGCGACATGGGTTATATATCCCAGGATAACGAGAAAGTCTCCAAGGAATACATTACTGCTGCCGAGAATTTGAAGGTGAAAAAGTGGAGTGATCCGATTCAAACGGAAGAAGGCTGGGCCATTATCTATCTGCATGAAAGAATAAAGGGCAAGCAGTATGAATATGATGAGGTTAAAGACAAGATTCAACGCCAAATAGCTCTTGAACAGATTCAGGCACCGGTCTCAGGGAAAATTTTCTGGGACGAATTTGATGTAGAGTGGTTTTATGGATCGAAAGAACAAAAGTAGGTCGATGGTTGTGTGAGAAAATTTAGAATATAGTATATAATCATTGACAATGAACTATAAAAACTGGTAACTTTAAATTTATAAAACCAATAAACATACTCGGTATTAAAATGATAAGGAGTGGAGAAAATGGCACGTATAGCTAATTCTGTAATCGATTTAATTGGACAAACACCTATTGTGAAGTTAAACAAGCTTCAAAATGAAAACAGTGCAGATATCTATCTGAAACTTGAGTATTTTAACCCAGGCAGTAGTGTAAAAGACCGTATCGCCCTTGCGATGATCGAAGCGGCAGAAAAAAATGGTACCCTTAAGCCAGGTGATACGATCATTGAACCTACAAGCGGAAACACTGGAATAGGACTTGCGATGGTAGCTGCGGCAAAGGGCTATAAATCAATTCTGGTTATGCCGGAGACGATGAGTTTGGAACGCCGTAACTTGCTTCGTGCTTATGGTGCAGAATTAGTCCTTACTCCTGGACCTGAAGGAATGAAGGGTGCAATTTCAAAGGCGACTGAGCTGTCTAAAGAAAAAGGTTACTTCATTCCACAGCAATTCGAGAATGTAGCCAACCCTGAAGTTCATCGGAACACTACAGGACCTGAAATCGTTGAAGCCTTTGGTGATGAAGGTCTGGATGCATTCGTTGCCGGAATCGGTACTGGCGGAACGATAACAGGTGCTGGTGAAGTCCTGCGTGAAAAATACCCTAACATTAAGATTTTTGCTGTTGAGCCTGCGGACTCTCCGGTATTATCGGGTGGGGCTCCAGGACCTCATAAAATCCAAGGAATCGGTGCAGGCTTCGTCCCAAGTATTTTGAATACTGATCTCTATGACGAAATCATTCAAGTCAATACAGAGGAATCGTTTGATTATGCCCGCCGTGCGGCTAAAGAGGAAGGAATCCTTGGTGGAATTTCTTCTGGTGGCGCAATTGCAGCTGCCATTAAAGTGGCTGACAAGCTGGGGAAAGGCAAAAAGGTACTAGCTATCATACCAAGTAATGGTGAACGCTACTTAAGTACGCCATTATATAACTTTGAGTAAGACGAGACACTAAAAATTAGAAGCGAAGTTCCTTCCTTAGGGGCTTTGCTTTTCTTTTTGTAGTAAAGTCTGCAGAAGCTTCCCAAATCTTCATGGAACTTGCACTATGCCTATGTAAATGGGTAAACTCGTATATATAGATTTCTTAAGGCGAAGGAGAACGTTGGATGTCATTAGCTGGAGCGTCAAAAATAAAATGCGGTTCATTTGATTTGGATTACAGTAATAGAACCTTAATTATGGGTATTTTGAATGTTACGCCGGACTCCTTTTCGGATGGCGGGAAATATAATCGGATAGATGCCGCTTTGAAGCATGCCGAACGGATGGTCAACGACGGAGCTGATTTATTGGATGTTGGCGGGGAGTCCACCCGTCCTAACTATGAGAGGATATCGGATGAAGAGGAAATAGAGAGAGTCGCCCCGATTATTGAAGCCATATCCCGTAATATTGAGGTACCAATATCGGTCGATACGTATAAATCAAGAGTAGCCGAAGCGGCTGTAAAAGCAGGAGCCCATATATTAAATGACATTTGGGGAGGTAAGGCCGATTCCTTGATGTCAAAGGTTGCTGCGGAATATAAGGTGCCTATTATCTTGATGCATAACAGAGATAATATGAGTTATGGACATTTTGTGCGGGATGTACTTCAGGATTTATTCGAAAGCATCATGTTGGTTAAGGAGGCGGGAGTCAAGGATGAAAACATCATTCTCGATCCGGGAATCGGCTTTGCGAAAGATTTAAATTTAAATTTGGAAATGATGAGGAACCTTGATAAGCTGGTATCTTTAGGTTATCCTGTACTGCTAGCAACATCAAGGAAGTCCATGATTGGACATGTTCTGGACCTGCCGCCTGATGAGCGGATGGAAGGAACAGCCGCCACGATCTGCCATGGCATTCAACAAGGCTGTCAAATGGTTCGTGTACATGATGTGAAGGAAATGGCACGGACTGCAAAGATGATGGATGCTCTATTAGGGAAAGGTGAATGAAATGGATAAGATATATGTGAATAAAATGGAGTTTTACGGTTATCATGGAGTTTTTCCGGAAGAAACGAAGCTTGGTCAGCGGTTTAAGGTGGATTTGATTGTCCAGACTGATTTAACCAAGGCTGGGAAGAGTGACAACCTTGAAGACTCAATCAACTATGGTGAGTTATATGAAGTGTGTAAAAGTGTTGTCGAGGGAGAACCTTTTAAGTTAGTGGAGGCTGTTGCTGAAAAAATTGCCTCTGAACTACTTATTAAATATTCTTCTATCGAGACATGCACCGTGAAGGTTTATAAACCAGATCCTCCAATAGCAGGTCATTATGACTCGGTTGCTATAGAGATTGTTAGGGGACGCTGATTGTGGTAAATATTGCTTACCTTTCAATAGGCTCGAACTTAGGGGATCGCCTTGAAACATTCCAAAGGGCTTTCCAGTTATTGTCTGAAAATCCGCATATCAAGTTGGTGGCCTGCTCTTCTTTATATGAAACAGACCCGATAGGATATGAAGATCAGGACTGTTTTTTAAATGCTGTCCTAAAAGTGAAGACCGATTTAGAACCGGAAAAATTACTTCACGCATGTATGAAAATTGAACAAGAATTAGGGAGAAAAAGGGAAATCAGGTGGGGTCCCCGTACTTTAGACCTTGACATTTTGTTATATAATCATGAAAATATTGAGACAGAGATTCTTTCAGTCCCGCACCCTCGTATGCACGAGAGGGCATTTGTTATCGTGCCTTTAATGGAAGTGGACCCTGATATATCACTTCCGCAAATGTATGCACCTTTGAGCGACCTGCTTGAACAGATTTCGGATAAAGAAGGAGTTCGATTATGGAAGGTGAAAAATGGGGAAGGCGTATTCGCGCTTTTCGAAAGTTAAAGGGTTATACCCAGGAAGGATTTGCGAAAGAAATAGGCGTTTCTGTTTCCTTGTTGGGAGAAGTCGAACGAGGGAACCGCAACCCTTCAGAAGCATTTTTACTGGAAGTGGCTGAAATACTTCATGTTTCCATTGAGGAGCTTCAGCCACCAGAGGATAAATGAAAGAATGTTATAGGAGGCACACCGTGTTAAAAATAGGCAATATAGAAATGAAGAATCCGGTAGTGCTAGCACCGATGGCGGGAGTCTGTAACTCGGCATTCCGCTTGACCGTCAAGGAATTTGGTGCTGGCCTTGTTTGTGCGGAGATGGTCAGTGACAAGGGAATCGTTTTACAAAATGCTAGAACGATGAATATGCTTTATATAGATGAAAGAGAAAAGCCGTTAAGTCTGCAAATCTTTGGCGGTGAAAAGAAATCTTTGGTCGAAGCAGCACAATTTGTAGATAAAAATACAAATGCTGACATCATTGATATCAACATGGGCTGCCCTGTCCCTAAAATCACTAAATGTGATGCGGGTGCAAAGTGGCTTCTCGATCCAAACAAAATTTATGAGATGGTTTCAGCGGTGGTTGATGCTGTTGAAAAGCCGGTAACGGTGAAAATGCGCATAGGCTGGGATGATGAGCACGTTTTTGCGATTCAAAATGCCCAGGCTGTTGAACGCGGAGGTGGCAAAGCTGTTTCCATGCATGGCAGAACACGAGTTCAAATGTATGAAGGAAAAGCTAACTGGGACATCATCCGTGAAGTGAAGAAATCAATTAATATTCCACTTATCGGTAACGGCGATGTGGAAACTCCACAGGATGCGGAAAGAATGCTGAAGGAAACGGGTGTTGATGGAGTCATGATCGGCCGTGCAGCTCTAGGTAACCCGTGGATGATTTACAGGACTGTGAAATATCTGGAAACTGGTCAACTGATGGATGAACCTTCTGTTCGTGAAAAGATGGAAGTTTGCGTGCTTCATATGGATCGTCTAATCGCGTTGAAAAATGAAAATGTCGCTGTTCGTGAAATGCGCAAGCATGCTTCTTGGTATTTAAAAGGTGTTAAAGGGAATGCTAAGGCACGTAAAGGGATTAATGTTTGTGAAACAAGGGAAGATGTTGTTAGCCTTCTATATGGACTCGTTGATGAAATTGAAGCGAAGCAACAGAATATCCAAATGGTCTGATGTTTGACATTACCTTCCTATTTTCCTATAATACGCTTATCTTAAACTGCCAGTAATCCTGGCAGTTTTTATATGTACATAAACGATGTTTTAAGATAAAAAGCTGTTGAATTCCTTTACTTTATGTAAGAATAAAAATGTATGCAAAAGAATTTCTGATTAATTATATAATTGCATTTATTAATAAAGATGGAGATGATTTTCGTGAGTCATGAAGAATTGAATGACCAACTGCAGGTAAGGCGCGATAAAATGCAGGCCATGATGGATAATGGACAAGACCCTTTCGGGAGCAGATTCGAGCGCACACATAACACTGAGGAGATAGTCAGTGCTTATGGTGAATTAGAAAAAGAAGATCTTGAAGAAAAAGAAATTGAAGTTACGATCGCTGGCCGTGTCATGACGAAGCGTGGAAAAGGGAAAGCGGGATTTGCCCATATCCAGGATATTAGTGGCCAAATCCAAATCTACGTCCGTTTAGATAACATAGGAGAAGATTCTTACCAAATTTTCAACCAAACGGATCTTGGCGATATCGTAGGGATAACTGGCGTTATTTTCAAAACGAAAGTCGGGGAACTTTCCATAAAAGCTAAAGAATATGTGTTCCTTGCTAAAGCGCTTCGCCCGTTGCCTGATAAATTTCATGGCCTAAAGGATGTTGAAGAGCGTTACCGGAAGCGTTATGTCGATTTAATTACAAATGAGGAAAGTAAAAACACATTGATCATGCGCAGTCGTATTGTACAAGCCATGAGACGGTATTTGGATGATCACGGATACCTTGAAGTGGAAACGCCTCTACTGCACTCTGTTGCTGGTGGAGCTGCAGCACGCCCTTTCCTTACTCACCATAATGCCTTGGATATGCCTTTGAATTTAAGGATTGCCATCGAACTTCATCTAAAACGCTTAATCGTCGGCGGATTGGAGAAAGTTTATGAAATTGGCCGGGTTTTCAGAAATGAAGGCGTATCTACAAGACACAATCCTGAATTCACATTGATTGAATTATATGAGGCATATGCAGATTACCAAGATATCATGAGTTTAACGGAAAACCTGATTGCCCATATCGCTCAAGAAGTTCTGGGGACAACTACCATCCAGTATGGGGAGTATGAGATAGAGTTAAAGCCGGAATGGAAACGACTTCACATGGTTGATGCTGTAAAAGAATATACTGGTGTGGACTTCTGGACTCAAATGAGTAAAGAAGAAGCCCAGCAGCTTGCTAAAGAAAATGGGATTGAAGTTAAGGAATCCATGGAGTTCGGCCATATCGTAAATGAATTCTTTGAACAGAAGGTAGAAGATAAGTTGATTCAACCTACATTCATCTATGGCCATCCAGTGGAAATCTCTCCTTTGGCAAAGAAAAATCCGGAAGATTCCCGTTTCACAGATCGTTTTGAGTTATTCATTGTAGGTAGGGAGCATGCAAATGCCTTCACGGAGCTAAATGATCCTATTGATCAACGTCAACGCTTTGAAGCTCAATTAAAAGAGCGGGAGCAAGGTAATGATGAAGCCCATGAAATGGATGAAGATTTCTTGGAGGCGTTAGAATATGGAATGCCGCCAACTGGCGGACTTGGAATTGGTGTTGACCGTTTGGTTATGCTATTGACCAATTCTCCATCTATACGTGACGTCCTGTTATTCCCGTTGATGAGACATCGCTAATATAAGCAAAATGAATATTGATTGCAGGCCGAATTCGGATGGCCGGGATCATTGGGCGCAGCTCATGATCCTGGTATGTCCCATTCGGTTTTTGTTTTTTTATTATAATTTCATTTCCTTCAATAGAATGGATTCGAGGGCTTGAAAGAAAAACAACATTATCTCAAAAAACTTTAAAAAAAGTATTGCGCAGTTAACGTAATGGTGTTATATTTATATCTGTCGTTACGAACGAGTTGCAAACAGATTACAAACTTTTAAAAAGTTTTAAAAAAGTTGTTGACTTACGGTAATGAAGATGTTATTATAAATAAGCTGTTTCGAAAGATATTGCTCTTTGAAAACTGAACAAAACAAAGCGCCAACGTTAAATTTTAAGTGAGCACACACTATCAAAAAAGCAAATGAGCAAGTCAAACATTTCTTCGGAGAGTTTGATCCTGGCTCAGGACGAACGCTGGCGGCGTGCCTAATACATGCAAGTCGAGCGAATCGACG
>NZ_JBHTYI010000030.1:0-53762 GCF_043656335.1 Peribacillus sp. NPDC056705
ATATAATCCTCCCAAATTCTATTAAATATCATATATAATTATCAGTAAGGAAGATATATTTTTACAGCTTTCCAGCAGACTAGTCGGTCTCTTTCCAAACTGTCTATTCTTGATATCAATATGGATTCACCTTATCTTACTGATAGGGTAAACACGTTTTAAGTTGCTTCAGTTATAATTTAGGTTGTTACATCAATATGCAATAACACTTTTTCTCATAGAATTTTTTCAAGTTAGGGGCATTTCGATGATAAAAGAAAAAGAACGCGGAGAGACAACGGAATATGTATACAATTTATTAAAGGAAAAGATTTTTGAATGGGATTTATCACCGGGCCAAAAAATCAATATCAGCCATTTAACCCGGGAAATCAACATTAGCGCCATACCTCTCAGAGAAGCATTGTCTCGACTTCATTCCGAGAACTTAGTCGTTTTGGAACCGAATAAGGGGTATCGTGTCAGTGACATATTAGATGCGGAAAATATGGCGAAAATGCTAGAGGCCCGGATATTACTGGAGACGCATGCGGTCCGTAATATGATCCGCTTAAATAATATAAGCGCGACGGAAGAAATGGCCGCGCTTACAGATGAAATGTTTTCCACAAACACAGGTGCTTCCAACAAAAAAATACTCGATTTCACTCATTTAGATCAACAATTTCACCATGCCATCATGCAAGCTGGAGGAAACTCATTTTTATATGAAGCGTATAAAGGCATGCACTGCCATCTTCATATAGGCCGGTTTTATCATGTCAAAGGTGAAATCGACCAAAAAGACGCACCATCAGAACATATGGAAATCATTGAGGCCATCCGGACAAGGGATGTATATAGAGCCGAGATTGCAATCTCCAGCCATATACAGGATTCCATAGATCGTTTATTGGAGAGGACAAAGAGATAATATTTGGAAGCTATTAAGGATAATCTTCTTCGGATATCAGTCATCGTAACGCTTTGATCACATTTCATTTTACTTGGATGCTCGGAATATGCAAGTGGGTGTAAACAGACATTCCCCTCTCAAACGCTTAAAGAAAGTGACAGAAAAACATGTGAAAGATTTATGCACCAACAAGAAAACAAGTGTGATCAAAGGTATGAAACCAAAGGCAAAAGAAAAGAAGCCTTTTGATGCTTCTCTTGTTTTGAAAGTTGATGGATCGATTGGATTTGAATTTTTTAAAAAAACATTTGGTAAATCAAAATAACAAACTAAAATTCCTATCACGATTGTTAAGGATTTTACTATAAAAGAGTATATGCCGAATGATTCGCAGAATGAGTCCACTTATTGCTATAACCTTTTCTGATTTTGATCTCCAAAGAAAAGAAAGAGTATATGATATAAATCCAAACGAAAAAAGTAAAAAAAAAACAAAAACCCTATAACTAATTTGCCACTTTTAGTTTTTGTAGGTCGTGGGTTTTACTTAATGAAAAAAACCTCTTTGAAAAAAAGATAGCTTAGAGCACCAAAAAAAACGATTTTCCCTTAATGTGGGCAAAATCGTCTTTTCTGGTGCTTAATTTGAATAAGGTAAATGTACCTCTTAAGACAGGGGTGTTCACTTTTCTTAAATCTTCTTCTATGCGTATTTCATACAGAAGTAAAAATTACTCCAAAAAATTTAAAAAAGGGTTTGATACCTTCCCTTCTTACTCATAGTCCATACCCATAGTTGTAAAATCTATTTTTCCAAATGAAAACAACCATCTTTATGGCTTAAGGACCACTTTAATACATCCATCTGTCCTTGTATCAAATACTTCATACCCATGCTTTGCTTGGTCAATTGGAAGTACATGGGTTACAACATCGCCAGGATCTACTTTTCCTTCTGATATTAGTTTATAAAGGTAGGGCATATATGGAATAACAGGAGCCTGTCCGGTTTTAATATCCACGTTTCTTTGGAAAATATCTCCTAGGGGGAATCCATTATAACGTCCGCCATAAACGCCTGTTATTTGTATGGTTCCCGCCTTACGTACGGCTTGGGACGCAATTACAATCCCTCCCATGGCTCCCCCATGTAATTTAAGACCCGATGCAAGATATTCCATCGGAGTCATTTTGCCACTCATCCCGGAACAGTCAATAACGATATCTGCACCACCTTTAGTGATTTCTTTAAGGTATTCGCCAGTGTTTTCATATTGTGCAAAATTTACGGTTTCGACTTTATTCGTCCTTTTTGCATGTTCTAAACGATAATCGAGATGGTCGACAGCAATCACCCTTTTCGCCCCTTTAAACCAAGCGAATTTTTGAGTAAGCAGACCTACAGGACCACAGCCTAAAACGATAACCGTATCGCCAGGTTTGACACCTGCGTGATCTACACTCCAGAATGCTGTGGATGCTGCATCAGCGAGCAACACCAATTTTTCATCTTCTACCTCGCAGTCTTCTGGGATTTTGAAAGGGGTAAAGTTTCCATAAGGAACACGCATATATTCAGCTTGCCCGCCCGCATACCCACCAGTTGTTTCTGAGTATCCAAAAAAACCACCCATTTCCCCATGAGGATTTGAATTATCGCACTGACTTGTAAGGTCGTGGTCACAATACCAGCAGCTCCCGCAGCTAACGTTAAAGGGGATAATGACCCGGTCTCCCTTCTTTACCTTAGTTACCCCTGGTCCAACTTCCTCAACAACCCCCATCGGCTCATGACCAATCACATAATCTGTAGGCATATTGGGAATTAATTGATGGATTAAGTGCAAATCGGAGCCGCAAATCGCTGAAGTAGTGATTTTTACAATAATATCATCCGAATTTTTGATGTTAGGGTCTTTAACTTCTTTAACCTGTACATTTTTATTGCCCTGGTAAGTTACGGCTTTCATGATGCTTTTCCTCCTTTATTTATTCGGCGTTGCGAACATGCCGAGTCTGTCAGTATCATTCGGGAAAAGATTCATTCCAGCAATACTAACCGCCATATCGGCTGATTTCAAATCTAATTCCACCTGTTTACCTATATCGTTCGGATAAAGCCAGCCCTTCCTGATCATTAAATCGGATAACTCACCATGTAAGTCAATAGATTGCTCCATTTGCTGGTACAGTGCTTTTCTCAATGCGGGATTCGCTGTTTCAGATAATGCAATACCATAAGTATGAATCCCACTTTTGATAGAGAGTAGAAAATCTAGCGCGAAAGAGGAATCAGCCATTTCCGGCATATGTTCAGCACCTTGAGGATCTAAAAAATCCATTTCCATTTAAATTTCACCTCATTTTTCATAGTTTGTTCGGGCTTCTGTATAAAAACCCTTTAGCTCGTTTATAGCAGCTATAGATTGTTGTACGTCTTTTTCCATTAATGCTTTTAAGTCATTGTCAAAGCAAATTCCTTGCATTAATTTAGATCTCATTAAACCTATTGTTTTAAAATTTAAAATTTCATGCGTTTCCATGGTTTCATGAAATGCCAAGCTTTCATTTTCCATACGGTTCACCTCCCTAATCCTATGAAATACCTTTCCCAGTTCATCTGTTTGTTATACGGATTATTGACCGATAGGTAGTTTATTTCGCAAAATACACGTTACTTTTGCAAATGATGATGTATAAAAACTTTTGTATTACGAAAGATATATATGTGAATTCTAAAAAGAAACGGAGTGAAAAATCATGACGGAAAATTTAGGACTGCATGAAACTTTAGAGGCGCACGAAATTTTAACTTTCAAGAGTCTTTGTCTAACAAAGTCCTCTACAATGAGCAGTTTAGTGCAGGATACAGAACTACAAAATATTCTATTAAAAGACATGAGCACTGGGACACAAGATATTCAAAAACTGCAGGAAATTCTTACGAATCGAGGGAAACAGTAATGACAAATTTTTTGCAAAATATGGCGGGTATGGGTGGCATGACTGATCAGGTGATTGCAACGGACTACTTAATATCCGCAAAATCAGGAATTAGAAATCTTGCATTTGCCATTACAGAAACAAAAACACCTGAATTGAAAGCAGCCTTAAGAGAACAGCTTCGTGTCGCTGTAGAAAGACACGGAGAGATAAGTAACTATATGATTTCAAAAGGTTACTATCATCCACATGATTTAAGTGAACAATTACAAGTTGATATAAATACAGCCAATACAGCCCTAAACCTTCCTGAACAATAAAGTCAACTCATGGATGTGAAAACAGACAGATCACACAGAGGTACGGGCAAATGAAAAAAAAAGCAATGAATTTCTCGAACTTGAGATACATTG
This sequence comes from Peribacillus sp. NPDC056705, assembly GCF_043656335.1. Classification (NCBI taxonomy): domain Bacteria; kingdom Bacillati; phylum Bacillota; class Bacilli; order Caryophanales; family Bacillaceae; genus Peribacillus; species Peribacillus sp. NPDC056705. The sequence goes on from NZ_JBHTYI010000030.1 coordinate 4,252, forward strand.
CTTTTTTTAGGGGCAAGTTCTTAGCTAAAAAGGGGAATATGGGTAATGTAGATGATCCAATCTATAAGCTGTTGTGTTTTAACTAATTTTACTTCTTTCTTAATAGGGTTAGATCGATTTCTTCATCCCACACTCTTTTTTATGAGAACTGTGCTGCTTTTTATCTTTTACTTCTACTTTTTCTTTATCTAATTCTGACTTAAGCCAATCTTTCTCTTCCCTACTAAGCCATTTGGATTGTTCTGGAAGATCGGTTAATAAATAGAGGTTTAATATTCCAAAAAGTACTGCAGGCAAGCCCTCTACCATAAAAACCCAACGCTATGCTGATAATTCGAACCAGCTTATGTTATCCATAATCCAAGTCGTTACTGGTGCGCCAATAACATTGGCCACAGGCATACCGATCATAAAAAGGACAACAGCAAGAGCGCTCCAATGGTTTAACTTTTTGACCTTTTAATTTCCTTGAACTCTTTCTATATAATTATTAATGATTACATAAGTTTCTGAGCATAGCGGGCTCCTTTTTCCAGAACAATCACTAATACGCACATCCGGATGATCTAAAACAATATTGAGTTTAATATTTTTCACTGCATATTTTGATATAATGAGAGACTCCAAAAAGCTTTCTGTATTGAATGCACAATCTACTAAAAATTACTAACAGGTTGACTTTTCAATGCTCAGGTGATCAATTGTATAAAAAGTGATTTCCACTCGAATATTCGAATTGAACCATGAAGAAAGCGCTCTTTTATCCCCCATGAATTACAATATTTAAGGGGATTGTATACGAACTCTTTATTGTCATTGTAACGCAAGTCCAAAGAAAGTGATTAAAATCTATCCACAATCGCGGCAACAACTAGGAATATTCCATAGAGTTTACAGAATAAATGTCAGAGCACTTCAACAAGAAGAAGCAACAGATTGTATATCTGTTGCTTCTTCTTGTATGCCCTATTGCTCTTAAATTTTTTGTTTTTTATATCCTTTTTGTTTTTTTGCAGTACTTCTTATTCTAATGCATCAGCTTAAATTTCATTTAATGAACAGTAGTAGATTTACCTTTTCCCTGTTACTCTTCCTTGCCTGCTGCCATATTCATGTTCGCTTCGACATTCTCCTGACTGATGGTTGTAAATGGTAAATTTCTCTTTCCTGAGAAATTCTCAAGCAAGTCTTTGACATCAATGCCCGAAGATGCTTTTAATGATTCCTGCAATGTGGCCATTAAATCCGTTGCATACCCAGTCACTTTATTGGCCCCGCCATTCGCACCGCTTCCACCTGTATCCACTACAGTGATCTTGTCGATATTACTAAGCGGGCTTGCCACTTGTTTGGCATACTCCGGAAGCATTTTCAAGATCATATCCATGACGGCTGCCTGACCGAACTGTTCAAATGCTTCGGCAATCTTCTGCTTGGCTTCGGCCTCTGCTACCCCTGTTAACCGGATGATTTCCGCTTCTGTCGTACCTTGTGCCCTTTGTGCGTCCGCTTTAGCAAGACCGTCCATGCGAACGCGTTCCGCTTCGGCTTTTGCCATGGCTTCGATTTTATACTTATCGGCATCCGCTTCCGTTATCTGTTTCATTTTATTTGCGGAAGCCGCCTGCTCTACCGCATAACGGTCGGCATCCGCCTTTTTCTTCACTTCGGAATCATATTGCTTTTCACGGCGGAGGATTTCTTTTTCCTCCAGCTCGATTTGCTTTTGCCGTTCGATGATCCTGATTTGCATTTCCTGTTCCGTTACATCCTGTTTGGAGCGGGCGGTTTCCAGATCGTAAGCTTGGTCAGCTCGTGCTTTGGCAATATCCTGCTCGCGACGGAATTCCGCAACCTTCAGCTTGTTGATTTTCTCGGCTTCGGCTATTTCCGTTGCCCTTTCAAGTTCGGCACGCTGGGCTTCCTTCGAAGCTTCGGCACGCTTGATTCGCGTTTCTTTCTCTGCTTCTGCGGTAGCTATATCAGCATCCCTCTTCACTTGTGCAATCCTTGGCTTACCGAGCGATTCAAGATATCCATTTTTGTCCCGGACATCTTTTATTGTAAATGATACGATGATGAGTCCCATTTTAGCTAAATCCTGGGAGGCTACCCTCTGTACTTCCTGGGAAAACTTTTCGCGGTTTTTATAAATTTCCTCGACCGTCATCGACCCAAGGATGGAACGAAGATGTCCTTCCAGGACTTCCCTAGCTTCCTGTTCACGGTCATCTTTGGATTTACCAAGGAATTGCTCCGCTGCTGTGGCAATATCGGTGATTGAACCGCCAATCTTGATGATCGATACACCATCAGCCATGACTGGAACTCCCTGTTCTGTATATACTTCAGGAGTTGAGACCTCAAGTTTGCTTGACAACAAGCTTAGTGGTTCCGCTTGCTGGAACACTGGGAGAACGAAAGCGCCCCCTCCGCGGACGATTTTTATTTTATTTCCTGATTCATCGATGTGAACATTTTTGCTTCCTAAGTAGCTACCGGTCACGATCAATGCTTCATCAGGACCAGCCGTGCGGTATTTCGTAATAAAGACAGCAATAAGTGCGATAAGTAAAAATGCAACAATGGCGACGACAATCCAAATCAAATTAAACATAAACTACCTCCTACCTTTTTTAATCCTGGTGGGGCATAACATAGACAACCCCGTTTTTAACTTCGATGATCAAGACCTTTGAATCCGAAACAATTCCTTCATTCTTATAACTGGCCGCAGTTTTCGCGATGCTTCCACTGATGCTTTCAATCAAGACTTCCCCAAACCCGTCAACCGGGATTGATGTCAGAACCCTGCCGACCCTACCTCTCAGATCATTATCATGAAATGTCAAACTTTCTTCCGCTGATGAGATGGGAATCAAAACAAATACATTCAGTAAAGTGACGATGGTAAATGAAATGATCAGGGAAATGCCGGCAATCAACCCAGCATGAAGTCCTGAAAGCGATTCAAGCAAAAACCCACTCGCAAAAAACACGGTCAAAAAGCTAAAAATGAGTGTAGGATTAAATATATCCGGTAATTCAAGGCCGGAAAATAAATCGTTAAACAAGATAAATAAGAATGTTAGCCCCCCGAATATAATTAATCCATATAAATAGATTGTTTCTAATGGAACCCCAAATAACTCCATCTCTTTCATCCTTTAAATTCGATTTTTTCCAAGCCGCATACTATTTTAAGGACCTGGGATAAGCGTTTTCCCAACATTGATATTCTTTGTTATAACCCCCTCCATTTACTTGCCTACCATTCATACGAATCATTCATTAAAAAAGTTTCATTTATTTTCCAAGTTTTGAATTTTCCTTTTTATTCACTTTCAAACATTGTCGTCCAATAAATCATTAATGAATTAAAATCCATAATTTCATTGACAGTGTTTAGTTAACATATTAAAATTCTTTATATGTTAACTCGTCATATAAATAGGTTTACATTAGGAGGAAGCACAATGAAGGAACGTCATGAGAAGTTAAGAATGATGATGGTAACAGCTTTATTTGCAGCACTTATAGGAATCTTTGCCCAATTCACAATTCCACTGCCCTTAGTGCCGATTACAGGTCAAACTCTAGCAATTGGACTGGCAGCAACGATTCTCGGTTCACGTTATGGAACTTCTTCCGTTTTATTATACTTGTTCATAGGGGCAGCGGGAGTGCCGGTATTCGCTGAAATGTCTGGAGGATTAGCTAAGATATTCGGTCCGACAGGCGGTTATTTATTATCCTATATCCCGACAGTATATATAACGGGTCTGATATTGGAAAAAACCCGTTTCACAGTTGCAATGGCTTTCCTTGCAAATACAATCGGGATGATAATTACTTTGGTCATCGGTACGATTTGGTTAAAATATATGAGTTCATTATCTTGGCCAGTGGCATTTGCCGGCGGTTTTGCTCCATTTATAATCGGAGGCTTTTTAAAGGCATTCCTTGCATCATGGCTTGGCATCACAATCCGTTCAAGGTTAGCCTCGGCTAATATGCTGCCCAAAAAAAATGCATCACTTTCCCAATGATGGGTAAATGAAAGAGAGGGTACCGCTTGTGGTACCCTCTCTTTCATTTATATTCAACTTCCCGAACACTTGCACAAAAAAAGACTCTTAAATAAGAATCTTTTTTACAAGTAATTATTGCGGTCCTATCCCCATAAGTCCGAATATGAATAGCAAATGTATATAATCCCCTTTGCTAACCGTAATCATTTTACTATAGTAACAGTCATTTGACAACTATTGAGGATACACATGAACTTACTGCCATTTTATAACTTTAGGAAGTATAAAGTAACGGATTTAATTACTTATTATTCACTTTATATTCTTTTTTCGTACCATCTTCGAAAACGACCTCTAAATCAAATTCTTGATAGTCATCCTTCAGATTAAAAGCTTTTGTCACTTCTTGAATGACTTCCTCCTCTGATGAATCTTTGGCGAATGTCAATTTTTCCAGAATCGGGGTCAATTCTTTCATTGCTTCATCACCGTAAACTTCATGTTTGTTAAGTTTGTCCTCGATCGAAGCTTCTTTTTGAGCACCCATTGTATCATATTCAGCTTCGTATTCGTTATCATTGCCTGTATAATCCACTTCCAATTGAAAATCGTTATAAGTGAATGGCAGTTTTTCATTTTTATCCGTTCCTGTTTCAGGATTATTTTCAGCTTGATTTTCATTCTCCTGGCGGGTTTTTCACCTCATCGTTTTCTTCGCCGGATCCAGCCAAAACAAGCATAGCGGCAAACGGCCCTGATAATGTTTTGATTGATCTTCTCATTAGTTTTTCCTCCTTTAGTCTTATACCTTATGTATTTCCTAATAAAGGTCAATGAAAACTTCAGAATCCCTCACATACAACAAATCGGCCAAATGATCATAGTGGAAGGACATAAAACAAGACCGCAAAAAAGTGTGTGACAGATCCCCCAAGCACGAATACATGCCAAACCGCGTGATGAAACGGAAAACCGCGCCAAACATAAAATATGGCACCAAATGTATAAAGCAACCCGCCTGCAATCAGTAACTGGATACCAGCTGAAGGCATCGTTGCTGTAAGTGGTCCCCAAACGATAACGATCATCCACCCCATTGCAATATAGAGAATCGTCGAAAGGAAGAGGAACTTTTTCACATAGAACGCTTTAAAGACGACCCCAATTATGGCAACTCCCCAAATTATACCCAGCAGCGTCCAGCCCAGTGACCCTTGGATCACAAGAAGCATGATGGGCGTGTATGTTCCTGCAATGAATATATATATGGCTGAATGATCAAAGATTTCGAATATATCCTTAGTTTTGCCCTCAGGAAAACTATGCACTAATGTAGAAGAGACGTATAAAAGTAGCATGGAAACACCATAAATGACTGAAATGACAATATGCCAAGGCGATCCTGTTTGAGCTGAGAATATGATTAAAAACACAAGTGCTGCAATACTTAACAAAACGCCGACACCGTGGGTTATCGCATTGACCACTTCTTCTTTTTTTGTATAAACATGTGTATTGGCCATGTTACAGCTCCTTAGTTCCGAATTAATTTTTTAGTATCCAACCAAAGTATACAACAGATCTTCCAAGCAATATAGAAAAGTGAATATTAACTTGATTATCACCCCTTAATTAGATTATCATCTAATTAGATGATAATCTAATTAAAGGAGGGGGAAAAGTGCAATTAGAAAAATTGGTCGCATTCCATAAAACGATTGGTGATGTAACAAGGATTAGAATTATATCCATCCTGGCAAATGGTCCAAAACACGGACAAGCACTTGCCGGAATATTAAAATTGACGGCACCGACCATCTCGCACCATTTAACTAAATTGAAGGACATTAATTTAGTGAAGGATCGAAGGGAAAAAAATACGGTGTATTATTTTTTGAATGAAGATGTCCTGAAGCATTATTCGTCAGCATTACCTAAACTCGTTTCAACTAAGGGGGATTCCAATAAAATGGATAATCAAAAGCTGAATTTAGAACACAAAAAGATCCTTGAAAACTTTTTGATGCCAGATGGTCGACTAAAAACCATACCTGCACAGAGAAAAAAGAAAATGATCGTTCTTCATCATATAGCCAGCCTTTTGGAAAAGGGACGTAAATATCCAGAAAAAGAATTGAATGAATTCATCCAGTCTTTCCATGAGGATTATGCAACAATAAGGCGTGAACTCATTATCGGGAGTATCATGTACCGTGAAAACAGCATTTATGAATTGAACCCCCGCGAGATGTGGGCTGATATCGTTTAACGGAAGGTTTCAAAATTAAAAAACCGGCCTCCCATTTGGAAAGCCGGTTCTTGAGATTTAGATTATATGGCAAAATGATGGCCGCCGATAATTTTTATTACCTGTAATTGCTTCATCCATTCACTGTCTGAAATACTAGGATTCCAAAAATACAAGGCATCATTTGTATAGCCATGAATCGCCAATGCTTCATTTACAGCCTTCTTGGCATCATCTCCCGCTGGTTTATTTATACTGCCGTCACCAACAGGCGAGAATTGGTTTTTTTGATAAATCACTTCCCGTACCGTATCAGGAAATTCATCGCTATCAAGGCGATTCAATACGACTCCTGCCACCTCGACCTTACCCCTGTATGGCTCCCCTTTAGCTTCTGCATGCACAAGCCTTGCTAATAATTCTTTATCTTTTTCATTCATTACATGTGGAATAATTAATGTTTTACCTGGCTCGGCAACATTATTTACATTATTATTGACTTCTTTTAACTTTCCGATAGGAACACCGTACTGCTTCGCAATATCCCATATCGATTCACCTTGTTTAATGACATGTTTGGTTGCTCCATCCGAAGCTTTACTGGTCGTTCCCTTAGGAAAAGCTATCCCAAGTATGATGACACTTAGAGTCATTATCACAGTTATTATAACTGATAATTTCATCCTGTAACCTCCTCGTTAAGCATCTTCCAAGGATAACAGACCATATGGGAGAAAACAGTGCTAAATTTTTTCCAAGGAAATGAAGGAAAAATTTTCACGGGGGTCTATTAACTTCGAAATTTTAATGATTCCCATTCTTCCCGTAGCATTCCCATTCTGATTGAATCATAATAATAACCATCATGATAACGGCATTTCCTCATCCTTCCCTCTACTTGCATACCTACCTTTTCCCCTACCGCGATCATGCGTTCATTACCTGACCATGTCGTCAGACCCACCCGCTCAATCTCCATTTTTTCGAATAAATAGCCTATGAATAACCTTAACGCTTCAGTTCCATAACCGCCATTCCAATACTTGGGCTCAAATATCGTAATTCCGATTTCAAGCCAACGTGAAGCTTCATGTTCCCAGTAATATACAACAGATCCTATTATTTGATCGTTCTTTTCCATTAATAGCTCAGAGTAAGCCCCCACTTTTTCATCATAGGTTCTATATTTCGTTTCTTTATCGATATACGTTTGGAAATCAATGAGTTCAAGAGGATGATAAGGTGCATCCCACTTTTTCCATTCTGGATCTGCTTCTCCATATTTCAGGCTCCATAAACGTTTTAAATCGGTTTGTTTAACATTCCTCAATATTACTTTACTTCCTTCAATCCAAACATCGTCGTCCAATCCGCTTCCTCCCAATTCAACCTTGCCGTACTTTCCATTTTACCTGTCGACACATAATTTAATAAAATATTGCCTTTCTCTGGGACCATCGAATTCACAAAAATACACACCTTGCCAGGTACCAAGGATCAAGTTCCCTTTATGGATGATCACCTGCTGTGAAGAACCAACCGCACTTGATTTCAAATGGGCTGCCGTGTTTCCTTCCATATGTAAATCCAATGCATGATTCCATGGGTATTGCTCGTCCAGTCTTCTTAACATATCCTTTTTGACATCGGGATCAGCATTTTCATTAATCGTAATCCCTGCTGTCGTATGTGGACAATATATAAGAGCTACTCCCTCTTGAATCCCATTTTCCTTGATTAACGCCTGTACTTCTGTTGTAACATCAATCATATCATCCCTTTTCGTCGTTTTTAAGGTATTTTTCTTCAGCATATACGTTCACTCCTTTTGTTTGTTCGTTTTTATATTCCTTTACCCATAAACATAAAAGTTCATGCTTTAATAAACCAGTCGATTTTAAGATTAACAAACCTTTTTATAATTATTTTGTTTTCATATTGGATCTATAAGGAATGAGGGGGGATTTTAAGTCAACATTTCCAATTAGCCACTCCTGCATATAAAGTGGACCGATTGATGAAGTAGTTCACGGAAATTCCATTTAAAAGACAAACCTGCAGCGTTAAGGGAGAGTATGGTTTGAATGCAGATCGATTAATTGAGGGCTGCGCGAAAAGTCACACCCAGCTCTTGTAGTTGAAAATCAGATAGGCTAAAGGCTTCTAGCCACATTTAATAATTAATCATATATCTTTTAAAGTGACGCAAGTTTCCTGAAGCGAACAGTATTTTTGTATCACCCTTTCGGCAACGGGGTTGAGTTTTGGATTGGATATAAGAAAAGCGGACCCGCTGTAATTAGATGCGCTTTCAGACTGAAGACAAATTTGATTAAAATCGAGTCATCTTAGATCCTCTATTTATAACTGCTTCCATCCAATAAAATTGAAAAAGGTTACGGAATGTTGCCATTCCGTAACCTTTTTGTCTATAAACTGAAAGCGGATCCGCTTTCTTTCCGTTTTTTTATATCTGTTTCTTTTTCGAGAATCCCAATAGTAAGGCGGTGATGAGGGATCCTATTAAAATGGCCAACAAATAGAAAAATGGGTGATTGACAAGTGGGATTACAAATATTCCACCATGTGGTGCAGGGAGAGTCACGTTAAAAGCCATTGACAGTGCTCCCGCTGTCGCTGCACCGACAACACTGCTGACGATAACACGCAATGGATCCGCTGCCGCAAAAGGGATCGCTCCTTCTGTAATGAACGAAGCACCCATGAAATAATTAGTGAATCCTGATTTTCTTTCCATTTCAGTGAATTTGCTTTTAAAGAATGTAGTGGCCAAGGCAATCCCTAGAGGAGGAACCATTCCACCAGCCATTACAGCAGCATGCGGTCCGAAACTCTGAGCTTCAATGGCGGCTAGCCCAAATGTGAAAGCAGCCTTGTTTAGGGGGCCACCCATATCTACAGCCATCATCCCCCCTAGAATCAAGCCAAGGAATATTGCGTTCGTACCAGATAGACCTTGCAGCCAATTGGTCAAGCCCATGTTTATTGCGGTTACTGGTTCATTTATGAGAAATAGCATGATAAACCCTGTAATTAACATACCGAATACAGGATAGAGTAAAACTGGTTTAATGCCATCGAGTGTTTGCGGTAATCTGGAAAACAATTTTCTTAAAAGTAAGACGACATAACCTGCAAGGAAACCGGCGATCAGTCCGCCAAGAAAACCGGCATTAGCCTGTGCTGCCAATAATCCCCCTACCATACCAGGAGCAAAACCCGGACGGTCGGCAATACTTGAAGCAATGAATCCAGCCAGGACAGGGACAAGTAAGAAGAAAGCACCATTTCCCCCGCCAATATCACTTAATGCTTTGGCAATGGGATTATAATCCGGATTTGCCGGATCGGCTGCCTCGATTCCAAAAAAGAAAGAAAGCGCAATCAAGATTCCGCCTCCGACGACAAATGGAAGCATATTACTTACGCCATTCATTAAGTGCTTGTAAATCCCCAATCCTCCTTTTGCTGAATCCCCTTCATCACTTTTATCGTTTCCTGTTCCGTTGTAAACAGGGGCGTCCTGATTCAAGGCTCTGGTTAACAGCTCCTCGGTCTTCCGGATTCCATGCGCCACTGGGACAATAATGACATGTTTCCCGTTAAAACGATTCATTTCCACCTGCTTATCAGCTGCAACGATAATCGCATCCGCCTCATCAATTTCTGCAGCGGTTAAGCCATTTTTGATTCCTGTGGAACCATTTGTTTCGACTTTGAAATCGATTCCCATTTCCTTAGCTTTAGCCTTTAACGCATCGGCAGCCATATAAGTATGTGCAATTCCTGTAGGACAAGCTGTAACGGCTAGGATTTTACCTCCTTTATTTTTACCGCTTGCAGCCTTACTTGATTCCTGCTCTTCCATTTCTTCTTCATCGGCTTCCATTTCTTTTTGATTGATTATCTCCAACACTTCCTCACCAGAAGCAGCAGAAATCAATCGGGCTCTGAATTTATCATCCATCAGTAATGAAGAAAGCCGGGAAAGGGTTTCCAAGTGATCTGCATTCGCTCCTTCACTTGCTGCAATCATAAAGAACAAATGAGCAGGCTGCCCATCAAGCGATTCATAATCCACACCACTGACAGATTTGCCGAAGCAGATGGCAGGTACCCTTACAGCACTTGTTTTTGCGTGTGGTATGGCTATCCCTTCACCAATACCTGTTGTGCTTTGCTCTTCACGTTTTAAGATGGCAGCTTTGAAACCCTCCACATCGTTTAACCTGTCTGCCTCGGCTAGCTTTCCTGATAGTTCGTCAATGACTGCTTGCTTTGTAACGCTTTGCAGATTGATGATGATTGTATCCAATTTTAACAAGTCTGTAATTTTCATAGAGTCAGCCTCCTGTTAGATGATTGATGGCAATTTGCGGTAATAACCCTTCAATTTTATCCAATGTACCGAGATCGGATGAAAAGGCTGTAGCACTTCCTGCTGCAAGACTGAAGCGGAATGCAGATAGAATATCCCCTGTACTTTCATATGTCCCAATGAAACCTGCGACCATGGAATCACCGGCACCCACTGAATTGATGACGTTCCCTTTTGGAACATTTGCGGAATATGACTCTCCGCCGGAGCATAGCACTGCCCCCTGTCCCGCCATTGATACAATAACGTTTTGTGCTCCTGCTTCAACCAATTTAGCGCCATATTCCCTAGCGTCATCAACCGTTCTTATTTCGGTTGAAAAAAGCTCACCCAGTTCATGATGATTGGGCTTTATTAAAAATGGCCGGTGTGGTAGGACATCCAGTAATTCCTTGCCACTCGTATCCACCACCACTTTAATGCCGTTATGGGAACAAGACCTTGCCATGGCTTCGTATACATCAGAAGGAACGCTTGGAGGGATGCTTCCTGACAAAATGAGGATATCATTATTATTCAACTGTTCGATCTGACTAATTAATTGTTGATAATTCCCTTTTGAAATGATTGGCCCTTGACTATTTATTTCAGTCTCCAGCCCTGTTTTCAATTTAACGTTTATTCTTGTATCTCCAGCTATCTCTGTAAAGTCCGTGAAAATTTCTTCTTGTCTTAAAAACCTTTTTACAAATTCACCAGTTTGTCCACCGATGAATCCTAACGCTGTCGTACTATTTCCGAGCCTTTTTAGCACTCTGGAAACATTGATCCCTTTCCCTCCTGGGAATTTTGCATCATAACTGGTTCGATTCACCTTGCCCATTTGAAAACTCTCCACCTCGACCAGGTAATCGATGGATGGGTTTAGTGTCACTGTATAAATCATTAAATGGTCACGACCTTTATCTTTGGATTTTTATGGAGTTGAGCAATTGCCTCTTCATCATTGCTGTCAGTAAGGATTATGGCATCGCTTACATCTGCCACCTTAGCGAAAGTAGCTTCATTCAGTTTTGAACTGTCAGCAAGCACGTAGGACTCGTTAGAGAGGCGCAAGGCCATCTTCTTCAGTAGAGCTTCTTCCGGGTCGGGTGTTGTGAAACCCAGATCTTGATGGATTCCGTTCATTCCCAAGAAACATTTATCAAAACGGTATTCATTCAGAAACTGTACAGCATTACTTCCAATAACAGCATTTGTCGAAAATTTTATCGTCCCGCCCACTAACACTGTTTTGATTTCCAATTCGATGAGTTTTGGTATATGCATAAGACCATTCGTCAGCACCGTTATATTTTTATCCTTTAAATAAGGAATCATTTCCGCAGTTGTGGTGCCTGCATCGAGATATATACAATCATTTTTCTCAATGAATGAAACCGCCAGCTTTGCTATAAGTTGTTTTTCAGCTCTTGCTTTGTATTGCTTTTCCATAGTTGTTGGTTCAAGGCCTTTTCTCTGAAGTAAAGAGGCCCCACCATGCACGCGTTTCAAGAGCTTCATTTCCTCGAGTTGCACTAAATCTCTCCGAATGGTCGACTCCGAGGCTTGTAACTGATCTACAAGCTCTTGCAGCTTTACCGTTCCATGTTCTTTAAGGATCGATAAGATAAACTGGTGCCTTTCAGTTGTCAACAATTCGCCCACCTCACTTTAATATCATCATAATATATGAAAACGAAGCAATAATCAATCAAAAACGTTTAAAAGTAACCAAATTCATTCAAAAACACCTCCAAAAACATTCATATAGTTAGAGATGACCTTTCTTTAATACCATCTTCTTTTTTCTATGAAAATATCCTTTCCGTTCTTCACGCAAAAAAAACCCCCATGTCATCATGACATGGGGGTTCGTATTTATTTTATTAGCCTTGAAGTAAAAGTTGTTCTGGATCTTCCAGCATATCTTTGATGGCTACTAAGAAACCAACAGCTTCTTTTCCGTCAACGATACGGTGATCATAAGATAATGCAAGGTACATCATCGGTCTGTTTTCGATTTGATCTCCAACAGCGATTGGACGAGTCTTGATTGTATGCATACCCAAGATCCCAACTTGAGGGGCATTCAAGATTGGTGTAGATAATAGGGAACCGAAAGTCCCGCCGTTTGTGATAGTAAAAGTACCACCTGATAAATCTGAAAGTCCCAGTTTGTTGTTACGCGCTTTAACAGCTAAATCCGAAATGTTCTTCTCGATTTCAGCAAAGCTTTTCCGGTCAGCATCCCTTACTACCGGAACGACAAGACCTTCATCAGTGGATACAGCTACACCGATATCATAAAAGTTCTTTTTCAGGATATGGTCGCCTTGGATTTCAGCATTCAATAATGGATATTTTTTCAATGCGCCAATGACCGCTTTAGTGAAGAATGACATGAAACCAAGTTTAACATCATTTGTTTTCACGAAAGAATCCTTATGGCGGCTACGCAATTCCATGACTGCAGAAAGATCGACTTCGTTAAAAGTAGTAAGCATGGCTGCTTCGGATTGTACTTGAACTAGACGTTTGGCAATGGTTTGACGACGGCGTGTCATCTTAACCACTTCAATGCGGTCATCATTCACTTCAACAGCTGCTGCCTTTTTAGCTGCAGGGGCTTGTTTAGGAGCTGCCGCTGGTGCTGCAGGTGCATTGCTTGCTGCTTCTACGTCTTGTACACGAACGCGACCCAGTGGATCGGCTACAGGCACTTGAGTCAAGTCAATTCCTTTTTCGCGAGCCAATTTCCTTGCAGCTGGTGATGCAATAACTTGTTGAGTGGATGATGCTTCTTTTGCTTCTGCTTTAGGAGCTTCTTTAGCAGGAGCAGCTTGTTCAGCCTTAGCTGGTTCTGCTTTAGCTTCTTCAACCTTAGGAGCTTCCTCTTTTGGAGCTGCTGCAGCTGATCCATTTTCATCAACGATGGCGATAGCCTGTCCAACTTGGACAGTATCGCCTTCTTCTGCTAAATGTTCCGAAAGTGTACCAGTATAATCTGAAATGATTTCTACGTTCACTTTATCCGTTTCAAGTTCAAGGACATATTCTCCTTTTTCAACGTGATCACCGGGTTGTTTTAACCATTGCGCAATAGATCCTTCAGAAATTGATTCTGCTAATTCAGGTACTTTTACTTCAGCCATTTTATTTCTCCCCCTCATTATTGCGTGTAATTGCTTGAGTCATAATCCGTTGTTGTTCATTTTTATGGACAAGTGGATCTCCCTCAGCCGGGCTTGATCTGCGCTTCCTTCCTATATACGTTACTGAAAGATTGCCAGGAGCCGCAGCATTTAGGCGAGGTTCAACAAATGTCCAAGCACCCATGTTTTTAGGTTCTTCTTGAGCCCAGAAGATTTCTTTAAGATTTGTATATTTTTTCAGGGCTTCTTGAACTCCAGTGAATGGGAATGGATAAATTTCTTCGATACTGATGATTTGCAACCAATCTGTATTTTTTTCAGTTGCCGCTTTTTCACGAAGTTCAACCGCCAATTTACCTGATGCAAAAACAATGCGTTCAACCGATTTAGGTTTTTTGCCCAAAGCTTTGGTTTCTACGAATGATTCAAAAGAGCCTTCACTGAATTCTTCTGCTGTAGAAGCCATCACTTGATTACGAAGCATACTCTTCGGTGTCATGATGACAAGCGGACGTACCTGCTCTTGATCCAAAATCTTCGCTTGTCTTCTAAGGATATGGAAGTATTGAGCTGCCGAACTTAAGTTGGCAACTGTCCAGTTGTTCTCAGCCGCTAATTGAAGGAAACGCTCCAGGCGGGCACTTGAGTGCTCTGGTCCTTGTCCTTCATAACCGTGTGGAAGCAGCATGACAAGGCCTGACTTTTGACCCCATTTTGCACGGCCTGCCGCGATGAATTGGTCAAAGATCACTTGTGCTGTATTAGCGAAGTCACCGAATTGTCCTTCCCATAATACAAGTGTCTCAGGTGCAAATACATTATATCCATATTCATAAGCCAGAACTGCCGTTTCAGTAAGCGGGCTGTTATGAACAGCGAATGATGCTTTGGCAGTTTCTAGTGTGTGAAGTGGTGAATATGTTTTTCCGTTAACACTATCATGTAACATGATATTGCGTTGTGCGAATGTTCCGCGCTCTGAATCTTGTCCTGTCAAACGGATTGGAGTGCCGTCACTTAATATGGATGCGAATGCCAATGTCTCAGCATGAGCCCAATCAATTTTCCCGTCAGCACCAAAGGAATCCAAGCGACGTGATAAGATCTTTCCTAACTTTTTATTAGGAGTGAATCCTTCCGGCCAGTTAACAAGTTCTTCGTTAATTGTAACAAGTTCTTGTTTAGGAACTGACGTATCAATGGCTGGAAGTCCTTTTTCAATAATCCCAGGAGGATTACATTCTTTAGAAGCTTCCGGTTTATTTCCGGAAATTTTCGCATATGCATCTGCAAGCCTTGTATCCACTTGCTCAGCAATCGCTTTAACTTCAGCTTCAGTGAACTCACCGGATTGAATCAGTTTTTTTCCATAAAGCTCTTTAACGGTTTGGTGCTTATGAATTAATGCATACATTTCAGGTTGAGTCACCAATGGCTCATCCATTTCGTTATGGCCGAAACGTCTGTAACCGATCAGGTCGATCAAGAAATCCTTGTTGTATTTTTCACGATATAGGTTAGCAAGGTTCACAGCAGCCATACATGCTTCCGGATCATCTGCATTCACATGCACGATCGGCACTTCAAAGCCTTTGGCCAAATCACTGGCATATAGGGTAGAACGTGAATCTTCACTTTCCGTTGTAAAACCGATCATGTTATTGGCGATGATATGGATGGCGCCGCCAACTTGATAACCGCGTAAACGGCTTAAGTTAAACGTTTCAGGTACAATTCCTTCACCTGGGAATGCTGCATCACCATGAATCAGGATGGCAAGAGATTTGGAAATGTCTTGAACCGGGAATCCTTTTTCTGAACGGTCTTCTTGTGCCGCACGAGAATACCCTTCCACGATTGGACCGACTACTTCCAAGTGACTTGGGTTATTGGCAAGTGTAATCCTTGCTTTTTGTATATTTGATTTAGTTATCTGTTTATCCAGACCTAAATGGTATTTAACATCACCGGTCCATCCATTGTTAATGCCTGTTGAACCTTCGGAAGGAACCAAATCTTTATTCGGTGAATGTTGGAATTCAGAGAAGATGACCTCATATGGCTTTCCTAATACATGTGCTAGAACATTCAAACGTCCTCGGTGAGCCATGGCAATATTCACATTCCCAGTACCGCTTTGAACAGTTTGTGAAATCATTTCATCTAGAATCGGAACCAAAGCATCCAGTCCTTCAATAGAGAAACGTTTTTGCCCTACATATGTGCGGTGAAGGAATTTCTCGAAACCTTCAACTTCATTCAATCGTTTAAGTAATAGTTCCCTTTTCTCTTTAGTCACTTCCGGGAACATGTTTCCGGATTCGACCATATCAGTAAGCCATTGCTTTTCATCCAAGTCATTAACATGGTGAAATTCAAAGGCTATCGTTTTTGTATAGAGTTGTTTTAGGTATTGTACGGCTTCGTATCCGTCTTTCACGTCTTCAGGTGATTCCGGGCAAATAAAGTCAGCCGGTATTTTCCTTAAATCATCTGCAGTCAAGCCATATTTTTCAAAGTGAATTTGTTCAGTGTCCAGAGCTTCTTCTTTTAAAGGATAAATATTTGCAGCAAGATGTCCGTATGCACGGATATTTTCAGCTAACTTTACTGCAGACATAATTTTCTTCATCGGAAGAACTTCTCCAGCTTGTACAGTTGGTGCACTTCCAGTCGTTGTTTCTGCCGATACATCGAATGAAGGAGGACCTGCTACTTCAAAAAAGTTTTTCAGTTCCGGATCCACTTCTTCCGGGTTGGCTAGAAATAGATCGTATTGCTCCATGACATACCCAAGGTTTGGACCTGAAAAAGCTTTCCAGTGGTCTAATACCTTAGAATCATTGATGGTCATTTTGTAAACCCCCAAATTTTTCTCATAATTTTTTTCATTACGTTTTATCCATCCCCAAATTTCTTTCTTCTAAATTTTCCCCAAATATATGATATATATAAGATATACAATAAATAACTTTGGTCATTGAATAATAAAATTTTAAAGGATAAAACGTTTTCAGATGTTATATTAACATGTTTTTGTCGAAATATCCAAAGGTTAAACTACTTTATGCAACCTTTTTGAAACTATATTTCTGTTTAATTCGTCAAAATACGCTTTTAATTGACTTTTTTGCTCATTTAAGTCTTTTTTTCGCTAAAAAAAGATTTTTGTATTTTTGTATAATGATTATTTTTCAGGTAAATTTAACTAGTCTGAAAGCCCTTTCAGCTCAATCAAACTTCCAAGCTGATAAACTTAGATTGCCATATTGAAAGCTCCTATGCAGTAGAGTTGCCTTTTTTTTGTCATCCCCTGACCCCATTGCGATGACCAATGGAACGAAATGCTCTTTGGAGGGCACAGCCTCTGTACTGTATGGGGCGATTTTTTCATACTCAAACAAGGTTTGCAAATCCCAATTCATGATTTTCTCTTCGACCCAGTTCTCAAACTCGATTGCCCATCCTTCTGCAACATGCATATCCTCCTGTATTTGGGAGAAATTATGGACAATTCCACCACTCCCGATAATAAGGACATTACTTTCCCTTAATACCCTCAATGTTTTCCCAATTTCATACTGCTTGTCCAATGGCAGTGCAGGACTAATGGACATAGATACGGTCGGGATGTCAGCTTCTGGATACATGATATGCAAAAGCCCCCATGATCCATGGTCCAGGGGGCGCCTTTCATCAAGTTCCCCCAATACACCTATCCTGGACAATAAGGTTAAAATTCGATCTGACAGCTCAAGGCATCCCCTGGCTGGATAAGTAATCTGAAATATTTCTTCAGGATACCCTGCAAAATCATAAATGACTTCATGCTTCCCTACTGCTGAAATCATTTGATCTTCACATTCCCAATGTGCTGACAAAATTACGATGGCAGCAGGTTTCTTCATAGTTTGCATATAATCCTTCAAAAAAGAAGTGTATTCATTATTTTCCAAAGCTAATAGCGGTGTTCCATGTGATAAAAACAATGATGGCATCATAGAAACGATAAATCCTTTCGCATTGTAATCTCAATACCCTATACCTTAATTTACTATAGATAAACATTGTGTTCATCAATTAAATTGCAATTTCGGGGTTGTCTCATCAATAGTATCGAAGGTATACCCTTCTTTTTTAAGAAATTCAATTATATCAGGCAATGCTTTCACTGTATTCTTCATACTATTGATATCATGCAATAAGATATTAACATGCTTTTGATTTTTCGTCCCTTTTTGTACGGCAGTAATGATTTGTTGTTCACTTATTGACGGACTGAAGCCATCTGTCGAGTCAATGGACCAATCAAAGTAAATATACCCTTTTTCCTTTAGCTGTTGAAGGATTCCGTTGATGATGGGTTTCGTTGCAGCCTGATGCCGCAGACGATTATTCGAGCCGCCAGGAAGGCGCACAATACGGCTTTTTATCCCATACTCCTTTTGCAGCATGGTTTCAAGCCTATTCAAATCTTGAAAGAAACTCTCAGTCGATCGATAAACGATGGAATAATCATGTGTATAAGAATGAAGGGCAATCGCATGACCCCGGGAAACCATTTCCTGATAACTTTCCTTTGCGTATGGTTCTTCATTCCCTTTAACGAAAAATGTAGCCTTAACATGATAGCCGTCCAAAATATCCAATATCTTCATGGTATTCAAAGATGGTCCGTCATCGAATGTCAAATAAGCGATTTTCTGATTTTCCTTACTTTTCAGGAGCGGTGTGATCTCTTCGGGAACCATTGCATGTACTTGAATGTTCTGGACATCCACAGCCAACAAAATAATAATGAAGGAACCCGCCATGGAAAGAAATAATTTCAGGATATAATTCATAGGTGTTGCATCCCCTTCCTTTTGACCATTAAGATGTACCAATTAAGGGGTTTCATGCACTAAAAGGCAGCGGTAAAAAATACCGCTGCCTTTATTAAATGAGTTATCGATCGACATTGAAGTAACGGGCTTCAGGATGTGCAAAAACAATGGCTGACACGGAAGCCTCTGGTTCCATCATGAATCCTTCAGTCAATTCCACGCCAATATCCTGAGGTTGTAACAGGCGGAATAGCTTCTCCTGGTCTTCCAGATTAGGACAAGCAGGATAACCAAATGAAAACCTTTGCCCGGTGTACTTAGCGGCAAACCGCTCTTTCATGGACATTTCAATCGGATCGCTTATACCTAAATCATCCCGCATTAATTGATGAATTCTTTCTGCGAAACCTTCAGCTGTTTCGAGAGCAAGTGATTGAAGGGCGTGATTTTTCAAGAAATCGCCTTCAAGCTTTAGTTTTTCTGCCCATTTTCTAATCCCTTTTCCGGCAGTGACCAGGAAGAAACCAACATAATCCATTTGCCCGGAGGAGATTGGTTTCGCGAAGTCCGCTAAACAAAGATGCGGATTCGTATCTTGCCGGGGGAAGTCGAAAGTTTCCAAAACCTCGTTATGGTTCTCCGGGTTGTATACCAATAGCTTATCTCCTTCGCTTTGAGCAGGGAAAAATTGATAAACTGCATTCAAACCATAATCCGGTTCCGTCTTTAGAAATTCAATCAATTCATCAACGAGATCATTGAGTTGCACTGCTTTTTCATTCCCTTGCTTAAGCAATTCGGACACTTTACCTTTTAACCCCAAATGATGTCCAATCAGCATTTGCCTATTAATATACGGCTGGATGACATCCAATGGATAGTTTTTCAGGACGTGACGCTTGATGTCATGCGGGATTTGAACAGGAGCATCGCTTAAAGGGGCAGCTGTGGACTGCTTCCGAACAGGTTTTTCCATCGTGGCAGCAATGGCGGCATTCGCTTTCGCTCTTTCCCGTTTCTCGACTAACTCTTCCAAGTACACCACTTTTTTGTCAGAGTCATGTAAAATATTCGTTACAGCCAAACCATCCATCGCATCTTTGGAATATAAAACCGGTCCTTCATATTCTGGTGATATTTTAAAATCGGTGAATTTACGGGATAATGCTGCCCCTCCCACTAAAATTGGGGTATCTATTCCCGCTTGCCTTAAATCCTGTGCTGTTAAAACCATTTGCTGTGCAGATTTGACAAGTAACCCAGATAGGCCAATGATGGTTGGCTCATGTTTTCGAACCTCTTCTATGATTTGTTGCGGTGCGACCTTTATGCCCAAATCAATGACTTCATAGCCATTATTGGATAGGATGATATCCACTAGGTTTTTCCCGATATCATGCACATCTCCCTTGACGGTCGCCAAAAGGATTTTCCCTTTCTTAGCACTATCTTCAGAGTTTTCCATTAGTGGTTCAAGGTGAGATACTGCCGCCTTCATCGCTTCAGCACTCTGAAGCACCTCTGCGACAATAAGTTGGTTGTCATTAAACAATCTCCCCACCTCACTCATGCCATCCATCAATGGTCCATTGATGATTTCCAATGGGGTGTCACCGCGCTCAATCGCTTCATTTAAATCATCAACCAATCCTTCTTTCGTTCCCTCGATAATATAGTTACCTAAACGTTCATCCAATGGCAGGATCACACCATTATCCTTCTTCTCCGCTTTTTTCCCGCGATAAAACTCGGTAAAAATCGCTAAAGTTTCAGTTGAAGTCTCAAATAGCAGTGCCTCAGCCAATTTCACTTCCTCTTCCGGTATCAGAGCGAAACGTTCAAGTTTTTCTGTATTCACGATAGCATAATCGAGACCCGCCTTTGTACAATGGTAGAGGAAAACGGCATTTAATATTTCCCTTCCCCTCACTGGCAGACCGAATGAAACGTTAGAAATGCCAAGTATCGTTAGGCATTCCGGAAATTTTTCTTTAATCGCCTTTATTCCATTCACCGTTTCCAATGCAGATCCAATATATTGTTCATCCCCTGTACCTACAGGAAATACAAGCGGATCAAAAATGATGTCACTTTTGTTCAGACCGTACTTATTAACGAGCAAATTCACAGACCGTGTAGCCACTTCCAATTTCCGTTCAGCATCGACTGCCATCCCAGTTTCATCAATGGTTCCTACGACAACGGCAGCACCATATTGATGGACTAATGGCACTATTTTTTCAAAGCGCTCTTCACCATCTTCAAGGTTTATGGAATTAATGATCGATTTTCCTTGTGAATGTTTTAATGCTTGTTCAAGCACGGCTTCATCCGTAGTATCGATGACCAATGGGACTTTCACTTTTTTGACGACCTCTTCCACAAATTCCTTCATATCGCCAAGCTCATCCCCATCAGGATCAGCAAGACAGATATCAATGACATGGGCCCCTTTTTTTACCTGGGATCGTGCAATTTCGGCAGCTGGCTCATAATGCTTTCCGCGTATCAGCTCCTTGAATTTTCGGGAACCGATAACATTCGTTCTTTCACCTACGAATAAAGGCCGCATTGAATCATCATAAATTAGCGGCTCTATGCCCGATACGGCATGACCATGGGCTGTTTCCGTAATTGTACGGGGTTTCATGCCTTCGAGGACCCTGGAAAGTTCTTTAATATGTTCTGGTGTCGTACCACAACATCCACCAATGATATTGATCCATCCCTTTTCGGCAAATTGCTTCATTTTCTCTGCCAGTGAAGTAGGTGACTCATGATAGTGCCCTTCTTCATCAGGGAGCCCGGCATTCGGATAACAGCTAATGGCGCTATTTGATATATCTGCAAGTGTCCTGATATGGTCTATCATGAATTCCGGCCCTGTTGCACAATTAAGGCCGACAGCAACGGGCTTCATATGTTCAACCGATAAATAAAAAGCTTCGATGGACTGGCCAGCAAGTGTAGTGCCCATCGGTTCGATTGTCCCTGATATGATGACAGGCACATCTTTTCCTGTTTTAGCGAATGCTGCTTTGATTCCGGAAAAGGCAGCCTTGACATTAAGCATATCCTGACAGGTTTCCACCAATAACAAGTCTACCCCGCCATCCAAGAGACCGAGTGCCTGTTCTGCATAGGAATCGGTTAAAATATCAAAAGTCGTTCCTCCCGTTACGGAAAGCGTTTTTGTAGTTGGACCCATCGAGCCAGCTACATACCTTGGCCATTCATCATTGGAGTACTTTTCACAAGCTTTAACGGCAAGCTCAGCTGAAATCTTATTTAGCTTGTAGGCGATAGTGCTTATTTGGTATTCCTCCAGTACGATGCTGGTCGCTCCGAAGGTATTTGTTTCAATGATGTCTGCACCCGCTGCTAAATATTTTTCATGAATGGATTGGATGATTTCCGGTTGCGTCAATGATAAATATTCATTGCAGCCCTCGAATTGTTCCCCTCCAAAATCCCCTGCCGTCAAATTCTCCGCTTGAAGCATGGTTCCCATCGCCCCGTCAAGAAGGAGTATTTTAGAATTTAACTGATCTTGAATCGCTTTTTTATTCATGTACTGCCACCTCTGATGTATGTTTACTATCGACTTTTCTAATATATTTCGTAAGTTCCGCCGTCATTTCATAGCGAAGGAACGGAGTGATTAAATATATGCCCTTGAATTTTTCCCTTGCCGCGTCCACTAGCTCTCGCGCGATATTCACTCCTTCAATCCTCGACTTTACAGGGTCATCCCCCGCTAACGCCATGGCTCTTCTAACATTATCAGGCAATTTGATGCCTGGGATTTCATTATGGATGAATTCGGCGTTCCTGGTGCTTGTCAAGGGCATGATACCGATGAAGATCGGGGTTTCTAAATGTTTTGTGGCTTCATATACTTCTTCGATCTGCTCCACGGAATAGATTGGCTGTGTCAAGAAGGATTGGGCACCGCAGGCAATCTTCTTTTCCATTCTCAGTACCGCTTTATCCAGATATTTCACATTGGGATTAAACGCTGCAGCAATTTTGAAATTTGCCCGTTGGCCCAAACTTTGACCCGAATAGGAAAGACCTTCATTAAATTGTTTGACCATACTTATTAGGTCAAAGGAAGATAAATCATAAACCGAAGTGGCGCCCGGGAAGTCCCCAATTTTTGAAGGGTCTCCGGTGATGATCAATATTTCGTTCAGACCCACCGTTTGCAGACCCATTAAATGTGACTGCAGTCCAATCAAATTTCGATCACGGCATGTTATATGCACCATTGGCTCTATATTCAATTGGTTCTTCAGTAAATTGGCCAGTGCATCATTCGATATCCTTGGTGAGGCAAGCGAATTATCGGCTAATGTAATGGAATCGACCCCTGCTTTTTTCAAAACCTCGGCACCAGTCATGAAGCTCTCTATACCTAACTTTTTCGGAGGATCAAGTTCAACTAGAATCGTCCTTTCTGTTTTGGCCTTTTCGAACAGGGGACGTTCCAATTCTCTATCATTCACTTCAATTATTTCTATTTCACGGGATTTCGTAAATTTCTCTTTCACAGGAGCCAAACTTCCAATCGCATTCTTTACAGCTTGAATATGCAGCGGAGTCGTTCCACAGCACCCTCCTATGATCGCGGCCCCCTGCTCACGAAGTTCTAGGGCACTTGAACCGAAGTATTCCGGCACAGCTTTATAGACGAGCCTTCCATCCACATAATCCGGGAGGCTGGCATTTGGGTATATGGCAATTGATGCTTGCTTTGGCAAACTCACTTCTTCCAAGGCCCGAATCATATGATGTGGACCGAGACGGCAATTCACCCCAACAACATCGGCACCCAGTTGCTCAAGTTTTTGAAAAGCTTCATTTAAATGGATTCCATTTTGAAGATTTCCCAGTTCATGCATCGAAACATTTGCTATGATCGGCAGTCCAGTTTCATATTTAACGATTTGCAGGACGGTTTCCAGTTCTTCCAGGTCATAAAATGTTTCCAAGAGAATCCCATCAGGGTTTTCCATCAAAAGACTGTATAGCTGTTCACGAAAACCCCGTTTTATCTCTTCCATGCTTAAATCCGATTTCCTGATGCTCCGCTGTGCCCCTATGGTACCGAAGACGTATGCCTTTCCTTTTGCCGCTTTTTTAGCAAGAATGACTCCCTGGCGATTGATTCTGCTTACTTCATCTTCAATTCCATACCGTTTCAATTTGTTGAAATTGGCTCCGTATGTATTCGATTGAAGGATATCTGCACCGGCTTCCAGATAGGCACGATGGATGGACTCTATTTGATCTGGGTTCGTACAGTTTAATTCCTCATAACATTGATCGATGCCATTTGAATACAATAAGGTCCCCATTGCCCCTTCCCCAACCAGTATTCTATCTTTCACGTCTTTACGAAAATCCATCATTACACCCTCTCTCAAAAACAATCCTGTTTTTGTCGTATTCTATGAGTATGAGAGAAAAGGAAAAAAAACCTTCTCAAAGAAGAAGGTTTTTTGAAACATTCTCCTCATCTATCAAGCTCTGCTTGCTGGATTTAGCACCTTTGCCTAAGCTGGTTGCTGAGGTTTCTTCGGGCCAGTCCCTCCACCTCTCTCGATAAGATCCATTTATATAATTTTCATAAGATTTCAAAATTTGATTATATTTAATTTACATTAATAATCTGTCAATTTCAATACCTGATCGACATTTTTTTCACTTTTGCAAAAATCATTCAACCTTTTGCAGCTTGAACACTCTTCAAAATCCTTTGTTTCCAGTCTTCCGCTAACGAGTCTA
Organism: Peribacillus sp. NPDC056705; assembly: GCF_043656335.1. Lineage (NCBI taxonomy): Bacteria > Bacillati > Bacillota > Bacilli > Caryophanales > Bacillaceae > Peribacillus > Peribacillus sp. NPDC056705. The sequence continues at coordinate 28,680 of NZ_JBHTYI010000030.1, forward strand.
GTGTAAGTAAAGCCTTTGCGCCTTCCAGCCCATCTCGTTTATGAAGGAGTACCTCTGCTGCATAATGAACTGAAATTTTTTCCTGCAAACGATCTATCAGCCCAATATCGTTTTGTTTATTTATCGTTCCTTCTTGAAGTACTCTTGCAAAATAACCAGTGAAACTCGTTTTCAGCACGAGTTCCAAAAACTTAGGTTCTTGATTGAAATGGGAAATGGTCGAACAAGGTATCCTCCCCTGGTTAATTTGAACAATCACTTCGCCTATTTGATAAATATCGCCAATATATGTTGTTTCTTCCCTCATCCCCGCTACGGTTAAATTTTCACCGAATGCAGGGATTTCCAGTTTTTTAGAGAATTTTTCATTCCATATTGAATAATGCTCAAAGGGGTAAAAGCACAAAACGCGATCAGGACCTCCATGGAACTTTACATTACCAACCCCATCACCAATTATACCTGATTTAGTCACTGTCACATTATCCTGTTCTTGTTTATCCATTGCTGAATAGATTTCGATATTTGAAAAAATTTCTTGTTTCGGCTTCCCGGCATGAAGTGCTTTGATTTTTCCATTTTCCATTTTGCATCTTCCATTCATATTTAATTTATATCATCCTGTATGTATAAATTATACTAAAAGTCCATTTTATACTGTAGTTTTTTATAAGAATATGAAAATGCAAAAGCCTCATGAGCCGTTAAATGGGGGAAATATCATTGATTTCCAGAAAAATTCATAGGTTAGTTTCAGTAATTTTGTTGCTATTTCAGAATTAAATATGGTAGAATATGAACACAATATATAGTCGAAAACTACAACCGTTCGCCTATATGTTGATTTTCACGATTGAATTCCTCATTGTCGCTCTTTAGGGAGCGAATTTTTTTTGCCTTCATTTCCATCCACCATTTTCTTTTATTTCCATTCTGTTTCTTACATCGTGATCCACTTACATATTTGCACTTTCCTTACCTATGTAAATCTCCCCCCTATTAATTCACTTTCTTTACCATTTAGAAAGCAAATTACCTTGCTAAAACAAGCAGAAAGCCGAGCGACATCATGTGTCTTCCGCTCAGCTTCCTGTTTAAGCTTGCTTCTTTTTTTTCGGTGCCACTTTCTTTCGGGTCGTCTTTTTCATTTCCGTTTCATCATGTTTCGTACGGTCAATGGATGCCTGTAATGCCTCCATTAAATCGGTTACATTGTTGGAAATTGGTTCTTTTGTTTTGGCTGGAATCGTCGTCTGTCCTGCTTTCTTTGATTCAATCAATTCAAGTAACGCGGTTCGATAGTCATCGGTGTATTTTGTCGGATCGAAAGTAGTCGTTAATTGATCTATCAATAATACGGCAGTATCGATTTCTTTTTTTACAATGGTATCGTTGGCAGGAATATTCGGAACATCCGCTGTGGGGCGAACTTCATCCGGATAATGAATCGTTTCCATCACCAAGGTATTATCAACGACTCGGATTACCGCCATTTGTTCTTTGGAGCGAATGATGATTTTCGCTAGCCCTACCTTATTCGATTCCTTGAGTGCCTGTCTCAAAAGGGAATAAGCTTTTATCCCTCCGTCATTAGGAGACATGTAATAACTCCGGTTAAAATAAATGGGATCTATTTCTTCAATTTTAACGAAATCCACGATTTCCACGGCTTTTTCTTCGTTTTGTTTTTTCAGTTGTTCTAGTTCATTGTCTTCCAATACAACAAACTTTCCCTTTGTATACTCAAAAGCGCGGACTATATCATCCTTCCCCACTTCTTTCTGGCATACCGGGCAAACCTTTTCGTATTTAATCGGTGAATGACATTCCTTGTGCAACGTCCTCAAAGAAATATCCTTATCCTCCGTTGCAGCATGAAGTTTGATCGGAATGTTCACCAAACCGAATGATATGCTCCCCTTCCACATCGTATGCATATTCGTCACCTCATAACTTATTTTTAAAGAGAAGAACAATTTTATTATTCCCCTTTGTTCAAAAAAAACCGAAAAAACAATTGCCAACTCTAACACTTCGTTTTTTTGGCAAAATAATGTTAATCAATTATTTGCGGAGGTAAATACAAAAAATGAAACCGATGCTGCCTACCTATTACCCTGAAGCCCCCAATTCCAAGGATTGGCGTTATGAAGTCAAATATGACGGCTTTAGGGCTATATTAACGATAGACTCCGATACCATTAGCATTTCGAGTCGGAACGAAAAGGAATTATCACCACAATTCCCGGAAATCATTGCTTACATCAAAAATCTGCACCTGGAAGAATATCTCCCGCTTCGGATGGATGGCGAATTGGTCTGGCTTACCAATCAGGCGAAAGCCGACTTTTTCCAAATACAGTGGCGAGGACGCCTTGGGAAACAATCCTTAATTTCAGAAAAGGCCCGTTTTTCCCCATGCCGGTTCATAGCGTTTGACCTGCTTAGCATCAGCGGAAAAAACGTAGCAGCTAAACCCATGGAAGAAAGAAGGGAATTGATGTTGAATATGGGGGCAAATCTTGGCTTTCCTATGCCTCCTGATCCCAACGATAAGGCTTTGATACAATTAATAGAGAGTTTTGACGTATTGGATAATGCCTTGAATAAGGTCACCCTATTAGATGGCGAAGGGGTTGTCGCCAAGGAAATTGGTGGGACTTGGCAGGAAGGGAAACGTACTGCCTCATGGATCAAGGTGAAAAATTGGAAGACCGTTTCTTGTTTCATTACAGCATTGCACAAAGAAAATGGTTACGTTTCCCTCGCAGTTTTCAAAGAAGGTGCCGTAACCAAAATCGGAAGTGTTAAAAATGGACTGAGTCCTCAAGATAAAAGGATATTATATGAACTGATCAAGCAAAATGCATCAGACGAGGACATACAATTTTTTTATATCCATCCATCCATTTGCATCGAAGTCCAATTCTTACACGTGTATGAGGAGAATGAATTGCGTGAGCCTCAGTTTTCACAATGGCTTTTACAAACGGCTCCTGAAGAATGTACCTGGGAGAAATTCGTGCTAGGTCAATATACATTTCCAGATACTGTACAAATAACTTCCAGGGATAAACCGCTTTGGATAACAGGAAATAAAAAGGTGGTAAAGGTTGAATACCTTCATTATTTACGGGAGGTTTCAGCTTTCTTCTTACCCTTCTTGAAGGATAAACTGCTTACGACGATCCGCTATCCTCATGGCACTTTGGATAAAGAAAGATTTTTCCAGAAAAACAAACCTGATTATGCGCCGTCCTTTATTAAAACGTTCATTGATGAAGATATCGAGTATATGCTATGTAACGATATTGAAACGCTTCTTTGGTTCGGCAATCAACTTGCATTGGAATTCCATGCGCCATTTCAGAAAGCGGGTAAAACACGTCCCGACGAAATCGTCCTGGACTTGGATCCTCCTTCCATCGAATATTTCTCCTTAGCGATAAAGGCCGCACAGGAAATAAAGAAGGTGATGGATTCATTAAGGATAAAAGCTTTTGTAAAAACTTCAGGTAACAAAGGACTGCAAATACACATCCCACTGCCTGCAGACACATTTACTTATCAAGAGACACGCATTTTCACTGACTTTCTCGGTGACTACTTATCAAGTTCCACCCCAAATGATTTTACTACGGAAAGGATGAAAATAAATCGGCATAATCGACTTTACCTGGACTTTGTGCAGCATAGTGAAGGAAAAACCATCATCCTTCCTTATTCCCCGCGGGGAAATTCTTTCGCTGGTGTGGCTACACCCTTGTTTTGGAAGGAAGTGGACGAAAGTCTCCAGTTAAAGGACTTTACGATTGAAACCATACCAAGCAGAATAAAAAGGGAAGGGTGTGCATTTATGGATTACAGACTCATCGATAATGGACCAGCCTTTTTGGAAGTATTGTCGTTCCTAAAACAAAAAAAGACCAACAACTGATGGTCTTAAGGAGTTTAATATGGAACGTTGATCCCCCTCACCAGGCACTCTTCCTGGAACGCACTTTTCTATGCAGGAGCCCCGTGACTTCCGTTCCGGATTAACGGGAATGGTCTTTTGATTACATTACTAAGAGGTTTTTAAATGAGAAAACTGCAGGCAAACTCTCTTTTCTTCGAGTTTGCTGCAGTCTGAAATTTTTTATAATTTTGTTTTCAAATAACTTTGAACTTCATCCTGAAGCTTGGCATATAAGCTTGTTTCCAATTCAAAATCCTCTTTTTCAAGCACTTCAAATTTTTCAGGCTGATCTAAGTCCATTTCAATCGATACCTTGAATTCATAGGTTGCGTTCCCGATTAAATCAATTGAATACTTTTGGCTTTCATCATCATGGTGGACCACGCATTTAACTTTTCCGCCGTTATTGTAGACAGATATTTCACTTTCCAACGCGTTTAATCCAACAGAGCATGTTACTAGGCTTGAGGCTGACATCGCCGTTCCACACGCATTTGTGAAGCCTACCCCCCGTTCGAATGTCCGCACATAAATGCTCCCTGGTTCCAGCTCCTTCACAAAGCTGACATTGACACCATCAGGGAAAAGCTCATTCGGTTGATTGACCTTTGTTGAAAGTTCGTCCTGCAAACCACTTTGCAAAACCTCACTATCGACCAGCGTGATCAAATGTGGATTAGGAACCGCCAATGCCGAAAATAATAGGGTATCATGAAGTTCCGGCAATAATTCGTTTTGCAACTGTTCTTTAGCCAATACAAGAGGTAGATCCTTCACATTAAAACTTACCGGTGAAATTTCCACCTTGAAAGTCGGAATTCCCTCATAAATATCTTCCGTTTTTTCCACGAGTAGATTTGCCTTCATGGTTTCCACAATCATTTTATCGAGTCCTAGAACGTCGTTCGCGTATCGTGCAACACAGCGAAGTCCATTGCCGCACATCGAGGCTTCCGAACCATCCGCATTAAAAACACGCATCCGGCAATCAGCATGTTCACTTTTCATTACGAACAAAATACCATCCGCCCCAAGCTTCTCCCTATTGCATAGGGCCTTCGCGAAATTTTTCCGCTCCTCTTCAGTAAACGTCAGGGCCGTAGTCAACTCATCAATGATTAAGAAATCATTTCCTGAACCATGGCTTTTTAAACCTTCAATAATCATCCTGTCACATCCTCTAATATGCTGCTTGTCATATATCAATTTTTTAATATTCTATATCATAGCATTTTCAAGCTGGATGTGTCATCGCGTAAATCACATTATATCCATTTTTTCCGACGAAAAAATAAGAAGAGCGGTTGGAATAAGAATTAACTCATTCCAACCGCTCTATTGGATTATTTACCGATCATACCAATGATGAAATAGACGATAAACATTCCGGCACTCACATACATCGGGGCTGACACTTCTTTCGCTTTTCCGGTTACCAGCTTCAAGAACGGGTACAGGATGAAACCGAATGCCATTCCATCGGCAATGCTGTAAGTGAAAGGAATGATCGTGATGATCATGATTGCAGGTATGCTCTCGGTTAAATCGCTGAAATCCAGCTCTTTTATATTTCCGAGCATCAAGATGCCAATGATAATTAAGATGGGGGCAATGGCGCTATCAGGGATTACTTTAATCACCGGTATAAATAGAAGTGATAGAATGAATAGCACGCCCGTCACCACGGAAGTAAAACCAGTTCTGCCTCCTGATGCGATTCCAGCTGCCGTTTCAACTGTAGCAACGGTAGGACTCGAACCGAATATACCTGAAAACAGAACGGACACACTTGTCGCCTGCAGCGACTTTTTATAGGCATCCTGGCGGTTTATGCTATCTACATGCCCGTGTACAAGACCAATATTTTCAAAAACAAGAACCATCGTCATTGCAAATACACTTATCCAGAATTCTATCCGGTTCGCTTCCAAGAACGATAATGAAAAGAATAGATCGCCGTAGGAAGCTGTGTCAATGCCTGAAAAATGAATTTTTGAAAGTTGAACTGTCCCGAACCAATAAGCAATGAGGCTGCCTGCCAGGATGGTAATCATGAAATTACCGGGGACATTCTTGATGAACAGAGTAATTGCCAGCAAAAAGGTCAACACCGTTGCACACACCGCTGGATCGCTTAAATCTCCCAGTGCGACGATAGATGATGAACCTCTCGTGATTATCCCGCCCTTCTCGAGACCGATTAGCATCAAGAATAAGCCAAGACCGACAGATATGGCTTCTTTTATCGACCTTGGAATCGAATCACTGATTAACTTAGAGTATTTTGTAAAAGCGATGACTACAAAAATAACCCCTGAGATAAATACAGCACCCAATGCCGATTGCCAAGATAGACCCATTCCTTGGACCATGGTATAAGCAAATAGGGCATTTACGCCCATTCCTGGAACGAGGAGGATTGGGACATTCGCCCAAAGTCCTATCATGACACAGCTTAAAGCCGATAAAAGAATCGTCGCAATCACTGCACCATTAATCGGAATGCCCGCTTCCGATAAAATCAGGGAATTCACGATGAGAATATAGACTATTGTAAAATAGCCGACCACTCCAGCAAGGATTTCACGCTTCCCATTCGTTCCATAGTCGGAAAAATGAAAAAACGTCTCCAAGTTTAATTTCTTCATGTTGTATCCTTATTAAATTTGTCCCTCGCCCACCCGTTTGTATTAGTGACAAACTACACTTGGCGATTTTAACAAAAAAAAGGATAAAAATAAATAGTATTGATCAGAATTTGAAAAAAACTGTCGGAAATAATCCCGACAGCCTCGTTGAATATATTATTTTTGTCCTTCGGCATACCCATCGACTACCAATTCCAGCTTCCCTGTATCAGGTGAAATGATAAGACCATGTACAGGAATATTTTTAGGAATCAAAGGGTGCCCTTTAATCACTTCCACACTTTTCTTACAACTTTCATAAACATCGTCAAATCCGCGAAGCCAACTCCGAATATCTATTCCTGAAGCTCCAAGGGTATCGATGGTGCTTTGTGGAATATCACGTTCGATCATCTTCCCTACCATAGAATCAGCATCGACTGATGCCATCCCGCAATCATGGTGAGGAATGACCAATACTTCATCCGCCTTTAACTCATAAACGGCAACAAGGATACTCCGCATGACACTTCCGAATGGATGGGAGACGATTGCCCCGGCAGTCTTCAGGATTTTGACATCGCCATTTTTGACATTCAAGGATTTCGGCAATAGTTCAACGAGCCGAGTGTCCATACAGCTAATGATGACCATACGTTTCTCAGGGAACTTATCCGTTTTATACTTGACATATTCACCTTTTTCTACAAACTGTTCATTAAAATCAAGAATCTCATTAAGTAAAGTCATATTTACCACCTTTTAATTGAGTATTTAATCTATGTATTCCACTTTGATTATATCAAATATTTAAAAGATTTGCTAAAGAAGTAATCCTAGTCAATTTGAACGATGATTTAGCGTGGCTGCACAGAACCCAAAGACGATGATTTTAGGAATTTCATCAACATTTGAAGAAAAAGAAAGGATGGGTGTATTTGTCTTGAATCGTTTCCCCCACTCCAAAGGCATCCAGCCCTCTTGATATGAAACGATTTTCCCCCCTTCTTTTGTGGCAATCTCGAATGAATTCACACTTCCCGGCGTTTCAATGGGCATCCATTCCGTACCATCTTCCTTATATATCATTCCATTAACCTTTACGAATGACCGATTTTCTTGATAAGATCCAATAATGCCGCCTTGATCATCCATGATCGTCATTTTATTGAAAAGTCCCCTTTTGATATGGTACTTAGCCAGCAAACGCCCCTCATGGTCCACCAGTTCATAACGCTTGGCCAAAAGCATCGACAAGAAATTGGGTATCATCCACATGAACCACTTCATATTCAAATCACGTACCTCGCCCATTAGAGATCCATCAGGCGCAAATAGAAGCAGGCGCAATGTCGGTGCTGGCATAAAAGTCAATAAAACATGTTCATTTTTAAATAACCCAGCATGTGTCCCGATGTGATCATCAGGCAATTCCTTCATTCTATTTTCATATATACGATAACTGACAAATTGGGCAATGCTAAAGAAAATAAAAGGAGACGTTATCAATAATATATTGCCCGGAATCATTTTAAAAATATGGCAAAGGAAAAATACAATGGCCAAAAGAAGTGATATCCAAGATGCATGAAGATTTGAATTGCTTGTTTTCTGATAATATTCACGTATATTCATATCCTGCTCTGCTCCTCACTCCTTACAAGAAAGATTGCCCCCTTGCACGAACATTGTTCTGCAGTACCACAAACCGCCCGGCAACCACTTCCTAAAAGTGCATTGAAGTAGTTATCATAATATTTTATTCGCTTTAATGTGATCTATTCCCTTTTTAATGTAGGTCAATTCCCAACTTTGTTCATATAAAAAAGGACTCCGAATTGAACGGAATCCTTTTTACATCATAACTATAAAATCCTGAAAATCAATGGGAACCGATAATCCGTTCCTTCATAAGCCCTAACGGCAGCGATGATGGTGAATACGACTAAAGCTATCCCGATAACCGGCAATAGCAAGAATCCAACCAATACTATAGTGAGTACCCCTGCAACTATTGAATATACGGTGTAGGAAATGAAAAAATTCAGGTATTCCCTTCCGTGATAATCCACAAATTGTGACGAGTCCTTCTTCAATAACCAAATCACTAAAGGACCGATAAATGCTGTAAAAAAGCTGATCACATAAATAAGGGCAGCAAACACTCTTTCATCTTTAGTAGGCATAGTGTCTTCTCCTCCTTTCTCATATGAATAATTACGAATCAAATGCAAAATAGTTTCATTTTTCCTCTCATTATATTCGAAAAAAGTAAATTTGGACTGCCTTTTCTTCATAAAACCCAATTGGCAATACATATGACAAAAAATCAGAATATGTTCATCCGTCTTGTGCATACAGTTTAAATAATGGATGTCCCATACCTTCTAGAATGGAGTGATGTTTTTTTGCTGAACGAATTTCAAGCCTTCATCCTTGGGATCATTCAAGGCTTGACTGAGTTTTTACCTATTTCAAGCACTGGACATTTATATTTAGGACGGCATATCTTCCATCTTGACGAGGCCGGCATTTTTCTGGATACCATGCTCCATATCGGTACCTTGCTAGCGTTATTGGTCGTCTATAAGAATGACATTATTGCCATTTTGAAAAAACCTTTCTCTAAAATGACCCTGCTTCTCATTGCCGGGACAATCCCTGCAGTGATTGCCGGCATTTTACTCGGAGATTGGTTCGATGGCCTTTCAAAAACAGGCGTGACCATAGGCTGGGAATTTTTAGCGACCGGACTGATTTTATGGGTAGCGGACGGAGTAAGAAAAGGCGGTAAATCCCTTAATGAAATTTCGATTAAAGATGCCTTGATCATCGGTACCTTCCAAGCTGCTGCCATCATGCCTGCCCTTTCGCGTTCCGGCCTGACGATAGCCGCTGGCCTATTCTGCCGGCTGGATAGGGCCACTGCAGCCTATTTTTCCTTTTTGCTATCAATTCCTGCCATTACCGGGGGCATTGCATTTCAGATGAAACCGATTTTTACAGGAGAAGTTGAACGTCTGCCACTCACTGCACTTTTCGTCGGAACCCTGGCAGCAGCAATCTTTGGTTATATAGCCGTAGTATGGATGATCGATTTCTTAAAAAAGCGATCACTGAAAATATTCTCCATTTATGTATGGGCCCTCGGCGCGATCATTTTATTCATGCAATTCACAGGTGAATTTTAAAGAAAAAAGCAGGCGAAAAAACCAGTTTTTCATGGAAAAATGCATACGTTTGCCTTTCAAATTCACCCTTGTTGAAAAAGTTGAAATTTGACGAAAAAAAAAGGCAAAAAACCTATTCCCAAACCGTTTTTTTTTTAGTATTATACCTTCGTAAGGTTCTTTTGATTTGCATATTTTCTGACAATAAAAATAGGGAAGGCAAATGGTGCGCCACCGGTTTCCGGTTCTAGTGGGTTCGATTCCCACCCCGAAATTTTTTGATGAGCGACTTAAAAAATTTCGAGGGTGGGCAGCGACTACGCATAAGAACTGCCCTCAAACGGAGGGACGGAAATGTTAAAAAAGAGAGATTTCACAGATTGTTTTTCTCTTTATGAACAAATGACGCATCCAGATGTCTTCCCTTTCGTGCGCCAAAAGGTAGATTCATATGAAGAATATGTTTTCATTACTAAGCAAACGATCGAAGCCGAAGATGCTGGGCAACTCATATCACGAACAATCTTGGATGAATGGGAAAATCCCATCGGTTGTATTTCTTTATACGATATTGAAAATGGTGCAGGTTTCTTAGGCACATGGCTCGGCAAGCCTTATCATGGAAAAGGGTATAATGCCATTGCAAAAGACGCTTTCTTTAAAGAGCTTTTTTTCGAGCTCGGTTTGGAAACGGTCTTCATGCGTATCCGCAAAAAAAATATCCGCTCTATAAAAGCCGCAGAAAAGCTTCCCTATGCCGTCAATGCCAACGAAACAAGAAAATCCCTTTATGATCAAATCAATCATGAAGGAGATATATACGATTTGTATGAAATCCCTAAAGATTTATACACCCTTCATATCCTTAGACAGCATGATGATGACGAACAACAGTTACTTGAAGCATAGAGCGATGAATATTTCAACATGGCTTTGCTTTTCTTTTCATATAATGGCCGGAGCTTCCAAACCTGGAAAGCTCTTTTTTCCATTTTCACAGGATGTTTAAGATCGATTGCTGCAAATCCCTATTCTTTTTAGTGATATTTTTTTATAATGAATACAATTGACCAATTCAACAATATATTCAAAGCATCATTGAAAGGACTTAATCATGAAAAAAACATTTGCTTTTATCGTGCAGCTCATCTTCCTGCTCATCATTTGCAAGCTCGGCTATTATTTAGCCCATGTACTTCATTTACCCATACCAGGCAACGTCATCGGCATGATTCTATTATTCGGTTTATTACAGACGAAGGTAATAAAAGTAGAATGGATTGAACTTACTTCAGGATTTTTGGTAAAGCACTTAGCCTTTTTCTTCATTCCCATTTCAATCGGTTTAATGACCATGGGATGGCTTTTCATTGAATTCGGTTTGCCATTGGCACTGACATTGGGAGTCAGCCTGGTTTTTGGATTCATCGTTTCGGCTTGGACCGTCCAGAAGCTATCCCATAGAGAAGAGGTTAAGCAGCATGACAGAGCTCATCACAACTTATAGCATCTTGATAACCATCCTTGCTTATTTCATTGGAAGGAAAATATATGCTAAACATCCATCACCTTTTACGACACCCGTATTTTTCAGTACGATTACAATTATTCTCGTACTGCTGATCAGCGGATTGGACTTCGAAGATTATTCACCAGGGAAGGACATCATCACCTACTTCCTGGGACCAGCAACCGTTGCTTTGGCCGTACCACTTTATAAAAATAGAAAAATAATCGTTAAATATGCAATGCCGGCAATTAGCGGCATGGTTTTTGGTCTTCTGGTCACATTGTTCATTGCCTTTGCCATCGCTAAAGCATTTTCACTTCCGCAAATCATGCTCCAAGGATTGGCGGTTAAATCCATTACAGTGCCCATCGCTGTTGAAATCACCGAACTTTATGGCGGTAATTCCAATATATCAGCAGCCTTCGTCATTTTGACTGGGGTACTGGGTACGATGATCGCTCCAAAAATGATGGATAAACTAAACATTACGATGCCCTTCGCACGCGGTATCGCTTATGGTACGATCGCCCATGGGCTCGGAACGGCTCAAGCTGCCCAGGAAAGTGAGTTTACCGGGGCTGTCGCAGGTGCGGCAATGGCTATCGCAGGTATCCTTATTTCCTGTTTCTTTCCTTTTATAAGTAATTTCCTATAAGAAGAACCGCAGCGTCAACGACGTTGCGGTTCTTCTTTATGATTTATTTTTTTTGCAGATCGTCGTATAGACGCCTTAGAATATAGGTTTTATACAGCTCCAGCTTTTTTTTCTCAATTGGATGATAGCTAATCCCTGCGGCTTTCAGCTGCTGAATGAACCACCCTTTGGAATATACATAAGCCATTCTACCCCCTCCTCTGTTCGAAAAAGATATGCTACATAGAGGGGATTGATACTTATTTTTTTGCACCCATTACTTTAAGTAATAATTCATACATTTCAGCTGCCGTTTTGAATGGGCGTTTTTGACGCATTTTCTCCTGATATTCATCCGATTGTTTCACTAAATCCGCTAATGTAGCATTAAAAATCCGGTCATTTAGCTCTTCTTCTTCGATGACTTTACAAAAACCCTGTTTTTCAAAGCTTGACGCATTCAGGATTTGATCTCCACGGGATGCATTGGCACTTAGAGGGATAAGCAACATCGGCTTTTGCAAAGCAAGGAATTCAAAAATTGAATTTGAACCTGCCCTTGACACAACGACATCAGCAGCCGCCAAAAGATCGAATAATTCTTCATGTACGAATTCAAAAGGCGTATATCCCCTTTGTTTCAATTCCGTTTTCACATTTCCCTTCCCGCAAATGTGAATAATCTGATAATCCTTTAATAAGGCATCAAGGTTATCTGTAATCAGATTATTGATTTTAACGGCCCCAAGGCTTCCTCCCATAACGAGCAATACCGGTTTGTTATTCGTGAATCCACAAAATGTCTTTCCAGCAGAAGCGTTTCCAGTAAAAATCCCATCGCGCAATACAGCGCCAAGATACATGGCCTTCTCTTTAGGAAGATCTTTTTCCGTTTCCTGGAAAGTGGTGAAGATTTTAGATGCAAGCGGCATGGCAATCTTATTAGCCAGACCAGGCGTATAATCCGATTCATGTATCGCGATCGGTATTCTCAGCATCCTGCCTGCCAAAACGACTGGAACCGAAACGAATCCACCTTTAGAAAAAATGAAATCCGGCTTGGTCTTTTTTAATATTTTTCGTGCATCAAAAATCCCTTTTATGACCCGGAAAGGATCTTTCATATTTTCAACAGATAGATAACGCCGAAATTTTCCAACGGAAATCGTTTCATAACGGACCTCGGGAAATTCCGTTTCGATGATATTTTTTTCAATGCCTTTTTTTGATCCAATATAAGTAACATCCCAATCATGCTTTAAAAATTCCGGGATGATTGCTGCATTAACAGATACATGACCGGCAGAACCGCCTCCGGTAAATACTATTTTCTTAGTCAATATTTCCACCTTCCAAACTTAAAAAATCACTTTGCATCCATATTACCATATATCCTTGCCATTAATAACTTGAAAAAGTATTCAGTGAATCGCTAAATCCCAATGATGAATGTAATCATCGATTATTTTTCCTTTTTCAGCATGAATATATTATAATCTTAGTATTCTACAATACTACAAGATACATTGGAGGAGTAATACATTGCAAGAAGTTTCTGAATCACTCGATCAATTTGATGGAATCGAAGCCTGGACCAAATTAGGAATTTCCATTGGCATTTTTCTAATTTTCCTTTTGCTTCGAAAAGTATTTACTACATATATATTCAAGTTCTTTCTACGACTTGCAGAAAAACGCAAAGTAGAATTTGCCGCCAACTTAATGCTCGCTATAGAACAACCGGTAAGATTGCTTATCGTTTTGATTGGTATCATTATATCCATGCACTATTTTCCGATCGACTCACCTTCGGTTGAATTCAGATCGAAAATATATAGATCGTTTTTTGTTTTCTTATTCTTTTGGACGATTTTTAATATCAGTTCGAGCTTTACTATATTATTTCCGAAATTGGTAAGTAAATTCGGACTTGAAGTCGATCAAATCGTCATGCCGTTCTTTACGAAAATCATAAAATTAATCATCATTGCTTTTGGTGCCTCCATCATTGCGGAAGAATGGGGATTTAATGTCGATGGATTTGTTGCAGGGCTTGGTTTGGGTGGTTTGGCTTTCGCTCTTGCCGCTAAAGATACCGTCAGCAATTTCTTTGGGGGTATCGTCATCGTTACCGAAAAACCTTTTACCATAGGAGATTGGGTCAAAACTCCCAGTGTGGAGGGAACCATCGAAGACATCACATTCCGAAGCACCAAAGTTCGGACTTTTGCCCAAGCTTTAGTTACAGTCCCAAATGCCACCCTTTCGAATGAACCGATCATCAACTGGTCCAAGATGGGCAAAAGACAGATTGCCTTTCATTTGGGCGTAAATGTCACGACACCAAAAGAAAAATTGGAAAATGTCATTAGGGAAATTGAAAAAATGCTCATTGATCATCCTGAAGTACATCCTGAAACGATTTTGGTTAAATTTGATGAGTTCAGTCATTCCGGTTTCAACCTTTACCTTTATTTCTTCACGAATGCGACGGACTTTGGGGGATATTTATCAATCAAAGAAGATGTGAACTTTAAAATAATGGAGATATTGGATCAGGAAGATGTACAAATTGCCATTCCTTCACAGGCATTCATTCTTCAAAAAGACTCAAATTTTGAAGCCATGAATGATTTTGAATCCATGCGCGACTGACAAAAGGACTTGCCCAATACGGCAAGTCTTTTTTAGCCTCTAATAAAAACTCTTAAAACATCACATGCTTATGTGATATAATTCTTTCATTGTGTTGAAAATTCCAAATATTGATATTGAGGTACTTTGATGAATCAGACTTATACTAAATCCCAAAAGATCCGCTTGTTATTTTATATATTGATACCTATCCTGATCACCCAAATCAGCATGTATGCCATGACTTTTTTTGATGTGATGATGTCGGGACAATATAGCACCCAGGACGTTGCTGGCGTCTCCATCGGCAGTTCGCTATGGACACCAGTGTACACGGGGCTGAGCGGGATATTGATTGCCTTGACGCCAGTGGTTTCGCAGCTGGTAGGTTCCAGGCAGTCTAAATCCGTTTCCTATTCCGTGATGCAGGCCATTTATTTAGCTGTAACTTTAGCCTTGATCATTTTAGTCATTGGGGCGTTTTCTTTGAACCCCATATTGAGTGCCATGGACCTTGAAGATGGTGTTCATATGGTGGCCCATGATTACTTGATCGCCCTTTCACTCGGCATCCTTCCTTTATTCGTTTATAATGCGTTGAGAGCTTTCATCGATGCTCTGGGACAGACTAGGATTTCCATGATCATCACCTTATGTGCACTCCCGGTAAACGTCCTTTTTAATTACCTGTTAATATACGGGAAGTTTGGATTCCCTGAACTTGGCGGTGTCGGTTCCGGTTACGCCACTGCCATTACGTATTGGTTAATTGCCCTTGTGGCCATCCTTGTTGTGATAAAAATCAACCCATTTTCGACATATGATGTTTTCAGTGAATTTTTCCGGGTTTCCTGGAAAGAATGGAAGGCCTTATTATTGATCGGGGTACCCATTGGACTGGCAATCTTTTTTGAAACCAGCATTTTCTCGGCCGTCACCCTTTTAATGAGTAAGTATGACACCGTGACAATTGCATCGCATCAGATCGCCATGAATTTTGCGTCACTGCTTTATATGATCCCGCTAAGTATATCCATGGCATTGACGATCGTCATTGGATTTGAAATTGGAGCAGCCCGTTATAAAGACGCCAAAGAGTATAGCTGGATTGGCATTTCGATGGCATTGACGATGTCGCTCGTTTTGTCGACCATCCTATTCCTCTTCCGCGAACCTGTGGCCGCTTTATACACCAAAGACCATGAGGTAATGATGCTGACTTCACATTTCTTGATATATGCCATCTTCTTTCAGATATCGGATGCCCTGCAGGCACCTATTCAGGGTATTTTGCGTGGATATAAAGATGTAAATGTCACATTTGCGATGTCACTTGTCTCCTACTGGATTCTCGGACTTCCCATTGGCTATTTCTTTGCAAAGTATACGGATATGGGAGCCTTTGGGTACTGGATCGGCTTAATTTCCGGCTTGGCTCTCGGAGCTATAGGCTTGGCAGCTCGCCTACGGTTCATACAGCAAGTCAAATATAAAAAAATGACGTAAAAAAAGGTGGAGCTGGATAATTCCGGCCCCACCCTTTTTCATTCTGAATTAAACTCCTAAACCACTAGGCTTTATATATTTTCCCAAGAACATCCTTACCGCCTGTTACCGGTATGATGCTGCCGGTAATGAAATCTGATTTTTCATCACAAAGGAACGTGATGACCCTCGCTATATCTTCCCCTGTTCCCGGTCTGCCGACTGGAACCGTATCATCCTTTTCTTCTCTCGCGACCCTAATTTCCTCCTCTTTCCAGTCACCTACGATATCACCGGGACAGACCATATTCACGGTGATGCCATGTGTAGCTTCTTCGGCAGCTAAAGTTCTTGTCAAGGAGGTCAAGCCGCTCTTGGCAGCAGCAAAAACAGAACGATAGATCCAACCTGGTGCAGTTTCACACCGTTCAAACCCCAATGTAATGACTCTACCCCAGTTTCTACTGCGCATTTGTGGAATAAGCTCTTTCGCAAAATAGAAAAAACCATTTAAATTTCCATCCATGATGTATTTCCATTCATCACTGCCATATTCAGTCATGGGCTTACGGTCATGCATATATGGCCCTGCATTATGAATGAAAATATCAACATGGCCAAATGACTCCGAAATCTTTTGCAAAATATTCAGGCAATCCTCCTCACTCGACGAGTCACCTTGAATCGCAATTGCCTTAACATGGTACCTTTCCTGTAATTCATCCACTAATGCTAAAGCTGCCTTTTTACTTTTTCGATAAGTAATGATAATGGACATTCCATTACCCGCGAGTGAAAGTGCCATCCTTTTGCCGATTCCCGTTGCTCCACCAGTAATAAAAGCTACTTTGTCATCCACAGGCTTTACCCTCTTTATCTAATGGATTTTACTTAATTATACATAAGTTTATTCCATTTTCGATAATTTAGTAATTATAAAAAAGAACCTATGGGCTTTAACTGCATAAAATATAACAAATAAACCTGTCAGACCAAAAGCAGGAGAGAGGAATCCATTATGTTTCCCTGGAATTCACTTTTTTCTTTTAAGAATAACTCGAACCAGAAGGAATTCATGAAAAATATGCAGCAAAGTGATGTACAATCGTTCATCGAAAAAGTATTTTCACAAGTCATCCCTGACAATATGCAAGGTATGATGAACCAAAATGATGGCAGCTCACAAGTAAATGGCGGCTCACAAGTAAATGCCAGATCTGAACTTCCTTTACATGCAGAAGTATTTGAAACCCACTTATATGTCTTTGTAAGAATTCCCATAGAAGATGAATCTTGGCTAAAAAAAATGAAACTTTACCATACATCTAACCAATCCATCATCGAGGGAGTTCCTGAAGAGTCGGATCGGCATGTCATTACACTCCCCGCACTTGTTAAGAAAAAAGGGGCATCGGCCCAATATAAAGAATCAACATTGGAAATACGTCTTCAGAAAAGTTTCAATACCCAGTATTCAGAAATCGATGTATCCGAGATATAAGCTGCTACACACCAGGGCCTCGCTGATAATAAAGTGCGGTTCCTGTTATTTTCTTGGTCCCACCCTTTTTTAGATTTCGATGTATTTTATTTCATGGAATGGAATGATCCATTCCCGCAAAAAAAAGAGCACCCCATGTCAATGGGATGCTCTTTTCTATTAATCTATTATTTTCCGATGAATTGTTGAGTCCAGTAGTTACCAGATTCTACATAACCTACCCCGATATGAGTAAAGCTAGGGTTCATGATGTTTTCACGGTGTCCTTGGCTATTCATCCAAGCTTGTACAACTTCTTCAGGTGTTTGTTGGCCTTGTGCGATGTTTTCGCCAGCTGTTGTATAGCTAATTCCGAATTGTTTCATCATATCGAATGGTGAGCCGTAAGTAGGGCTATTGTGATCAAAGTAGTTTTTATCTTTCATGTCTTGAGACTTAATACGTGCAACTTTGCTCAACTCAGTGTCGATTTTAAGAGCTGCCAAACCTTGTTTTTCACGTTCTGCATTTGTTAATTTAACAACTTGTTGTTCAAAGGCACTTAATTCAGAGCTTGTCTCTTGTTTTTCATCAGTTGATTTATTAGGTGTAACTGGTTTTGCTTCAGGTTTTGCTTGGTTCGTTGTTCCAGCTTCTTGCTGAACTGGTTTTTGAGCTGGCGTTTGAACTGGCGTTTGAACTGGCGTTTGAGCTGGCATTTGTTGTGCCTGCGCTGCAGGTAAAGTGATATTGTATTTAGCTAGGTATTGGTTAAGGGCTTTTTGCATATCCTCTTTATTAGTAGATTTAAAAGTTACTTGTTTCACAGTATCACAGTTGGCTGCTTCAGCTTGGTTAGCTCCTACTCCTGTGAATATAATAGCTGCAGCCGCTGCTGCTGACATAAACATTTTCTTTTTCATTCGTAATTCCTCCTGTGATGTTCATTTTTTGTTGTGCTTTGCTTCTGGAATCATCATAACATGCGTTTTTTGTAATAAAGGCTCCATCAATTTCCAACAAATTCACAGGAAGGGAATGAAAATATATTTATGATTCAAGTTTCAGAGAACTCTTGCAAAAACGCTTTAACTATCTATGTTTCTGCTAGTAGTATAAATACTCATATTTTCCCATTTATTTCTTGTCAATGGTAGTTACATAGAACCATTTCCATTGAATACTAATAAATTTTATTTGACATATCCTTTCCTGCCTGCTTTTTATGACTTTCTTTACTTTTATGTTACAAATTTTTCGGTTTAACTTCGACATTTCGTCATTTCCCCCTATTGTCTTGAACATTTTTCCAAACAAAAAAAACAATCCGGTTTTAAACCCGAATTGTCTTGATTTCGATCGTACATTCTTCATTTCATTTCTTCATCATTCATCTCGTCCATTTCCTTTTTTTCGCCATTTTGTTCAGGAGTGCTTGGTTTTCCTATTACGAATTCTTTCTTTGGCATGTTGTGCATATCCCTTGCCGTTACATGGGCATATACATAGTAGGTTCCTTCTTCATCAAAATTCTGTTCCAATTCATATATGCCGTTCCCTTTATGTTTCACTGCGATTTTTTCATGATTTTCGCTATTCGCAAGCCAAATTTCAAAACTGACATCATCCGCATCTGTCACGGCTTCGTCCCCATATGTTACTTTTGCCTGAAATTTCACAGGCTCATTCACTTTACCCTGAATTGGATCGACAGCTAAATCGACATTTAACAGTTTCGGAATTTCCTCTTCCTTGCTGCATCCAGCCAAAAAAATTAACGCCATGCAAAATAACATGATTTTTTTCATTTTTGAACGTATCCCCTTTTTATGAATTCCATTCTTCTTTTATAATCGGTAGGATGACCCTGACTATTGTTCCCCTTTTTTCCTTGCTTTCTATTTCGATTTTACCATTTTGTAATTCCACCAATTTTTTGACAATGGACAGTCCAAGCCCTGACCCGCCATCAAAACGGCTGCGTGCTTTGTTCACTCGGTAAAAACGATTCATGATATATGGCAGATCGGCTTCCGGAATCCCGTTACCCGTATCAGTAACCAGCAGTTCGCAATCATCTTTATGCTGAATTAGGGCAATATGGATCGCCCCTCCGGAATCCGTGTACTGAATAGCATTATCAATAATGTTATGCAGGATCTGTTCCATCCTTCCTTCATCCCCCAAAATAATCGGGTCTGGATCCAGATCTAGCTGCAAGCCCAAATGCTTTTCTTTTATTATCGGTTCATATTTCACTAGTACATCTTCAATGAATTGCGCATAGGCAATTGGGGTTTTATTTAACAAGAATGGATCACTTTCCATTTTTGATAAGTCCATCAGATCTCCGACAAGCCGCTGCAGCCTAAGAGCCTCCCTTGAAATGAGTTGAAGGTATTTCCGTTGCTCTTCATCATTTTTCACGACACCATCCAATATAGCCTGCGTGTAGCCCTTTACGTAACTAAGCGGGGTTCTGAGTTCATGTGCAACATTTTCTAGAAATTCCTTTTTTCTTTCTTCTTCCATTTGGATGGAATTGGCCATATCATTAAAGGCCATTGCCAGTTTCCCTATTTCATCCTGACTCCTTACCTCGACCTGTATGTCATAATTCCCCTCTGAGACACGATGGGCTGCAGTCTCGATTTCCTTAATCGGACTGACTAGCTTTTTCAACCATTTCGTAGTAAACAAAATCGCGACAATCAAAAATAATAGAACTGCCGCCAACCATTTTGCGGCAAATTCCTTAAGTAAGACCGTAATGGAATCTACAGGAATATATGTATAGATGATACCTTCGAGCCGATTTTCGTCAATCAGTGGTATGATCGCCGCTACGATGTTCTTTTCAAACCTTTTCTCATATCCCTCTTTTTCAACTGCTTTTCCATCTAAAAGCATTTGCCGTTCTTCTTCAGAAATAAGGGTGTCATAATTGATTTCAAAAGGCAGACAGGCACTCAATTCCCTGGGATTGTTGACGACAAAGATCTCGCTGTCATTCTTACTGTTAAACCATTCAACTTTTTCCTTGAAATCTTCGCTGATTTCACCGCCGGAGTAATCTGCCCCTAGCAATGACGCTTCATTGACTAAATCCGTTTTAAGCTTCTCCACATATAGATTTTTATAATAATATTGAGAAAGTGAATAAGCGAACAGCACGGATAGGATGATGGCGGTGATGATGGTGAGCCATAATTTAAAAGAGAGGGTCCGCCATTTATTGATCATTTCTTTTCCTCTATCTTATAACCGATTCCCCAGACGGTTTGAATGTAATCGGCAGCTCGTAATTTCATTCGTAACGTTTTGATATGGGTATCCACTGTACGTAAAGATCCTCCATACTCCCCGCTCCATACATTTTCAAGCAGTTGTTCACGACTGAGTGCCTGGCTTTTATGACGCATGAGGAACAACAGCAATTCGAATTCCTTCAATGTTAAATTGATTGGCTTACCTTCGACCAAAACCGTTCTGGATTGTAAGTTCAAGCTAATTTTACCGAACCGGACATGGTTTTGACTCTCTTCATTCAATGATAATTTCCCTGTCCTTCGCAATACAGCTTCGACCCTTGCGACCAATTCTCCTGGATTGAACGGTTTGACGATATAATCGTCGCCGCCAAGCTTCAGCCCTTTCACCTTATCCCATTCTTCACCTTTCGCACTGACAAATATCACAGGGATTTCCCAATTTTCTCGGATTTCTTCACAAACGGAGAAACCATCCATACCTGGCATCATGATATCCAATAGGATTAAATCCACTTCCTCTGTTTCAACCATACTAATAGCTTCTTTTCCATTCGCAGCTTGAAGGCATCGATAACCTGAGTTCAGCAAATACATTTCAACTAGATTTCGCATATCCTCCTCATCATCCACGACTAAAATGGTGTAAACATGCATGTCATCTACTCCCTCAACATCAATTGGAACGGACCTTCGCCGACTTTGATCGTTTTTTTAACATCGACTGTTTCAGCATCCATTACATACACTTCATCACTATCATAACCCGCCACGATCACATCTTCGTTGAAGTTCGACATTTCAAATGGGTTAACGCCGACCACTTTGCTTTTCACTACTTCATATTGATCATTCAATTTATATAAAGAGCTTGTACCATGACTAAGGACAAATATGCCTTCAGCATTCTCAAGGAACTTTATCGGCATGGTTGGAGCCTTCAGCTTATTCTTCAACTCTCCCGTTTTTGCCGAATAAATATATAGATCTTCTTCCACTTTGTCCCCATCACCGTGTCCTCCGATCCATATTTCATCCTTTTCTTCCCTTAACAATGTGCCTGTGCTGGAACTATGTACAGGAAATTCAAAATCGACCTTTTTCGTTTCAAGGTTTATCACAGAACATTTGGTATCACCAAAATTAATAACATACAAACGATTCTCTTGCACTCCTTGAAGAACGGTCAGGGGGCTTTTACCAACCTTGACAATATCCTGTTTCTCTCCATCTGTATTTAAAAAATAAATGGATTGATTCGATTGGTTGACTGCCACGATGCTTTTTCCATCACGTAATAACTGCATATTAACGATCCCTTTGCCAATTTCCCAACTGTTTATCAATTTTCCTGCTGATAAAGAGTACACTTGGACTTTCTCCATCTCTTTTCCATAAAGCAGGATAGTATCTTTGTCTGCCAGGAGCAGGGCTCCGGTAAATGGTTCTGAAATATCCCATTTTGCAAATGGATGATAGTTTTCATCTATGAAAGTCAGTGAGGTATCCTTGATATTGACAGTCGCCAGGAAAGATTCATTTTTATTGATTTTAGTATATGCATTACCGCTATTACACCCAGTAAGCAGTACGATGGCAAGAAAAAACCCAATGCCCCACTTCATATTCTAAGCTCCTTATTCATTAAATATCTATTTTTTAGGCTGTTTTCGCATACTTTGTTGCTATTTACCAAGGAAAGCGGTGTGGTTGATTTCCCCTCCAGATGCTCGCTTTCCGCGGGGCGGGCGGTGAGCCTCCTCGGCGTAAACGCCTATGGTCTCACCTGTCCCGCTGCTCCCGCTGGAGTCTCGCACTTGCGCTCCAATCAACCTTAAATCGTTTCGTTTTAAAAACAACAATCTTAACGAAAAGAGCCATTTTTTAAAGATTTTAACAATGATTTGTGAAAAAAGTATGAAGCTGAAAAGAATATTTGCTAACAAGCATCCGTAACACACCCGGAATTATAATCTTTCCAATTCAGTGATATAGGCCATGACGATCGCATTTTTCATTTCTTCTGAAAGCGATGATTCCATCACGCGTTTAATACAGAGGTAAAATTTCTCCAATACTGATTTTCGGGCACGGGGATGGGCATTTTCATCCAAAAGCTCACGGCGGATGAGTTCCGCCAACACTTCCCTTCCACCTCCATCGGTCACCTTACGATTGTTCCATATGCTTAAATAAGCCATCAGTAATTCTTCTTGCCTGACATTTTCTTTCATATTATCCCTTCCATCCATTACTAATTTATACATATTAATGTTCAAGTTTGTAAAGACTAGCTTAATAATACGATTATGCTTTTAAAAATTCAAAAAAGGAGTGAGTACAATGTCTCAAGTATACCGCTGCCCGAATTGCCGGACAAATAAATCTCGCTTCAATCTCATTCAGCAAGTAGCGACCCCCATTAAAAAGGATCCGCAGTCAGGTGAGATCATTGAACAATATTCGAACGAAGCCCTTCAGCCATTCCATCTAGCCTATAATGGTCCTGAAGTTCGGGTTCAATGTGCTGCTTGCGGATTGATAGAAGACGAAAAGACATTTGCCGCCTTTGGAATGCAACAATAAAAATGGTCAGACCCATTTGTGGGTCTGACCATTTTTTCAATCTTTTCCTACCGACATCTTAGCTCGGTCTATGGCGATTGGAATGGCTTTTCCATCCTCATATCCTTCATCCAATAATGCATTGGCGATTTCTATCGCCTTTTCCCTTACATCTTTATCTAGATTCTTCATCGAGTTTGGGTAATCGTCCTTATTCCATGGCACTAAAACCGCCTCCTTGATAAGAATGTCTCCTTTTTATGTTTCCCTTCTTTAATGGGCGGTAAACTTTTATCGGGCAGCTTTCAATTCCAAAGCTTTCAACTGACCGATCAACATTTCCTTATCCAACTTTTCCCCGATCATGACGATATTCAATGGCATTTTCATCATTTCATTCATATACATTGGCATTCCGTATGAGTATTGGAATAAATGGGGGTATTGTGAATGTGTAAAGGAAATGTATCCTTTCATCCGATAGACCGTTTCCGGCAGAGCCCTAAGCCACTCTTCAAAGTCGGTTTGTGCCACGGCACCTTCGAATGTATGAACGACTGCAGTTAAATGCAAATGGTCATGTACATCAAGCTTTTGATGGCCATTATGCCGGTTTCTTTGCATTTGCTGCAATGATGCCAAGGATACGGCTGCATACTCCGTCAATAAACATACAGCATCCGGATTCAGCGCCTGTATCGTATATATCAGCTGTGCGGCATCCATCTCACTTACCAAATCCACTTTATTCAATAATATGAAATCGGCATGGTGGATTTGCTCGGCAAGCAACTGCCGAAGCTGTGGAGACAGTTCCTCCCGATCGCGCCACCTTAATAAATCGACGACAGTGATAATCCCTTTATACTCCAGCCTTTTGGCGAAGATCGGCGACATGATGCCATCCAATACTTCAACTGGATGAGCTGCGCCCGTCGTTTCAATATAAACCGCATCCAGTTCATTTTCCGTTAGCAATTCATGGAGCTGAACCTCCAGTTTATCTTGAATTGTGCAGCAAATGCACCCGTCAAACAGCTCCTTAAGAGGCACTCCATCACCAATGAGTCCGCTGTCAACCGATACACTGCCGAGCTCATTTAACAGCACGGCCACTTTTCTACCCGCTTCACTTTCCTGTTTTAAAATATTTCGAAGAAGCGTCGTTTTCCCGCTGCCGAGAAAGCCGCCCAATATGTACACTTCGGTTGTTTTCATTCTTATCTGCTCCTATGATCCGGTTAAATTCGATTCCGTTAAATTTTATCATACTTATCTTACTAAAGCACTTGCCGGATCGACATAAAAAAACCAGCCCGTAAGCTGGTTTCAAACATAGACAAATTCGAAGAAAAGCGAGTTCGACTGCAGTGTTTTATTTAAAAACTTCCAGTCGATTTCAGAAATCCGCTCCCTTTCCGCCCACTGTCTGACAGGCCTCCTCGACGCAAGCCTCTGTGGGGTCTCGGCTAGCCAGTTATTCGGCAGGATTGTCGCAAATTTCTTCAATCCAATAAGGATTAGAGTATAAAACTATTAAGACCGGAGTACTATATTCGACCGTTCGCGTGATTTTATGACCTTCATCTCACTATTCGGACTCCTAACACCATCTTGTTGCCAAACTGAAATCACGAGTCCATCTTCGTGGTTACAGACTGTAGGCAAACTTGAACTGCCCCGTAAATGTTAGACACCAACTAACATTTATGGGGTGTTTTTTATGGCCAATTTTTCTGCCGAACAGAAAA
>NZ_JBHTYI010000031.1:0-52069 GCF_043656335.1 Peribacillus sp. NPDC056705
GTTTGACTTGCTCATTTGCTTTTTTGATAGTGTGTGCTCACTTAAAATTTAACGTTGGCGCTTTGTTTTGTTCAGTTTTCAAAGAGCAATATCTTCCATCGCTTCTTTAGCGACTCTTTTATTGTAACACCTTTCAAACATAAAGTCAACAACAAGTTATCATTTGCTTGTTTATCCTTTTTATCTCAAGCGGTGTATTTAATATATTAGCACTTGCAAATAGATAAGTCAATTTAATCTTTTAAAATTCCGTTCATTTTTTTCATGAACCACTTTCTTTCTATAGAAGTCGGACCCTGCTAATGAATTATCAAAAAAGGAGGGCAGCTGATTATAGCCCCCCTCCTTTTATTAATGATTATTTATTGATGGAAATTACGTCCGCTTCTTCCCTATTTACATTTCCGGCCTTTTCAATCTTCACAGTTTCACCTTCGGAAAGGTTAGTAAAGACGATTGGCGTAATGATAGAGCTGGCATTGTTTTTGACATACTCTATATCAACTTTAAGCAGCGGCTGTCCACTTGTCACTTTATCTCCTTGAGCAACAAGCGCTTCGAAACCTTTGCCTTCTAACTTAACTGTATCGATCCCGACATGTATCAAGATTTCACGTCCAGCTTCGGAAACGATACCTATTGCATGTTTAGTCGGGAATAGGTTAACGATAGTACCGTCTACAGGAGAAACAACCACTCCCTCCTCAGGTACAATTGCAAACCCATCACCCATCATTTTTTCAGCAAAAACTGCATCAGGCACTTCCGTGATCGGTTTTAATTCCCCTTTAATAGGAGAAACAAAACGCTCGGAAACTTCATCCGTCCGTAAAGGTTTCGGGACGACATCCTCAATTTGCTTTTCCACTCCTACTTCAGGAGACGCTTCAACTTTACGAGGCCTTTTTCCATCGATGATATCTTTCATTTGCCCCTTGATAGTTTCTGAACGCGGTCCGAAGATTGCCTGGATGTTATTGCCCACTTCCAGAACTCCAGCAGCACCAAGTTTCTTCAACCTATTTTTATCAACGTTACCGATGTCATTGACTGATACACGAAGACGGGTAATGCATGCATCCAAGTGAGAAATGTTTTCTTTTCCGCCCATAGCATCCAAAATATCTCCAGGAAGACTTCCAGCTGTACTTGCAGATCCTTCAGCTTCCTCATCCTCTTCCGTTTCACGGCCAGGAGTTTTAAGGTTAAACGTCCTTATCGCAAATCGGAATCCAAAGTAATAGATAACCGCAAAGACCAAACCAACCGGAATAACGATCCATGCATTGGTTTGAGGATTAATTAAACCGAACAGTACGTAGTCGATCAACCCACCTGAAAACGTCATCCCGATTTTTACGTCCAGTAAATGCATGGTCATGAATGATAGACCCGCAAACAAACAGTGAATCCCGAAAAGTACCGGTGCAACAAATAAGAATGCAAATTCAAGTGGCTCAGTAATCCCCGTCAAGAAAGATGTAAGTGCCGCAGATGCCATCAAGCCCCCGACTATTTTCTTTCTTTCCGGTCTTGCTTCATGATAAATGGCCAAAGCCGCAGCTGGTAACCCGAACATCATGAATGGATACTTACCAGTCATGAAGGTACCTGCCGTTAAATTCTGTACACCATCTTTAATTTGTGCCATGAAGATGGCTTGGTCTCCTCTGACTGGCGTTCCCCCGCCTTGAGGGATGTAGCTGCCAAATTCGAACCAGAATGGCGAATAGAAAATATGATGCAATCCAAAAGGAATCAACGCACGTTCTACAACCCCAAACACGAAAGCTCCCAGAGTCAGGTTAGCACCCAACATATTTTCAGAAAATGAATTTAACCCCGATTGAATCGTCGGCCAAACCAAAATCATCAATAACCCAAGAATAACTGCGCTGGCGGCCGTTACAATTGGTACAAAACGTTTACCTGCAAAGAATCCTAAATAAGAGGGCAGTTCAATTTCATAAAATTTATTATACATAACAGCAGCCATGACACCGACAATAATACCGCCGAACACGCCCGTTCCCAACGTCGGGATTCCCAGAACATTGCTATACACCGCACCATTGTTCTCAATGTCGACTGCGTCAATCCCGAGAACGGTTCCCATCGTTACATTCATAATCAAGAACCCGATAATCGCAGCAAGGCCGGCAACACCCTCTCCGCCAGCTAACCCAATCGCGACCCCAACAGCAAACAACAAGGGAAGATTCCCAAAAATAATATTTCCGGCATTCTCCATTACCGATGCAACCATTTCCACTCCGCCACTCGCAAGAAACGGGGCGATATCCAACAAAGTTTCGTTTTGCAATGCATTACCAAACGCAAGCAAAATTCCGGCCGCCGGTAAAATGGCTACAGGAAGCATCAAAGCTTTTCCGATTTTTTGCAAAACACCAAACAACTTCTTAAACATAGGCTTTCCTCCTCTTTACTGTTTTTTCCACGCTAATAAAACGGTTACATTAAACGATGGTATTCACCTTCCCACGCATCAGAATTCAAATACAAAAAAGGCATAAGCAAAGATAGGATTGAAATGAAAATTCAGGTATATAATACCCTCTTTCATAACAATCATTCTCCTCACTTATGCCTGATCGAATCAGTAACACGTAAGTTAATGTTCTTTTATTTTATTTTCTTTTGTAATCGTTGGATATGCATCGTTAAATAGACAGCTTCCGCATCACAAACCGGTTTGCCTAATTTCTGCTGCATAATTTTTATTAGCTTCCAAGAGATATTGTAACACAGAGGATATTCTTCTTTCAATAGCATTGCTATTTTTTCGGGTTCCTCAACTTTTTCCCCAGCCAACACCCTGTCTATCATGAATCTTAAATGACGGACCAAACGTGAATAGTCTATTCTATCCTTATTAATTTGTACGTCGAGCTGTTCCTCAACGACTTGGATAAGATGATAGATTAACTGCGAATGCTGATTGACTTCCGATAAGTCTTTATTTGATATTGCACTATGAATATGAAGCGTAATAAAACCGATTTCCCCTTGGGGCAGGCCTATGCCTGTCTTATCTTGGATTAATTCAATTACATCAACAGCAATATCATGTTCAAAAGGATAAAGGGTTATCGTTTCTTTCAAGAATGGGTTTTTGATAGTCATTCCTTGTGAAACTCGCTGAAGGGCGAACAATAAATGATCAGTTAAACCGAAATGTATATGTTCATTAAGTTTCCCAGTTACCCGATCGTTAATGAGATGAATGGATTCTATAATGGCAGCTTGAAGATTTTGATCGATCTGCGGCAAAAGTTTTTTGTAACTTTCCTGTTCCTTAACATTTTTCAGGACAAACGTTTTTTCCGCAAGTTCCGGACTTAGCTCTTCGCCTTTCTTTCGGTTGAAGCCTAAGCCCTTTCCAATAGAAACGACTTCTCCATACGACGGATGCGTGGCAATCACCACGTTATTGTTCAAAACCTTTTCAACGATAAAACCATTCATTTTTCTCCCTCTTTTTTTCTCAAAGTCATCCCTATACCCCATACAGGATAAAGTACTTAGTACTTAGTCCTTTTACTATACACGATATGAGCTTTCTCTTACAACATGAAAGAAGAGCCCCGAAATCGGGACTCTTCTTTCTTACTTGCATTATTACTTCAAGAAAATGAAATATAGCAGGAAGACGACTCCAAGACCCCACATGATCGGGTGAACCTCTTTAGCTCTACCTTTCATCGACATGGTGATTGGATAGAATATGAATCCGCAAGCTATACCTGTCGCAATTGAATATGTCATAGGCATCATGATGACCGTAAAGAAGGCCGGAACCGCAATTTCGAACTTTTGCCAGTCAATATTTTTAAGTGATGATGCCATTAATACTCCGACTATAACCAATGCCGGCGCAGTCACCGCAGATGTCACAACTGAAAGAAGCGGGAAGAAGAAAAGGGATAGGACAAACAGTAAGCCCGTCACTACAGCAGCGAAACCGCTTCGAGCACCAGCAGCAACACCTGATGTAGACTCTACATATGATGTCGTGGTGGATGTACCAAGAATTGCACCTGAAACGATGGATAATGAATCAGCAAGTAATCCTTTTCCCACTCTAGGTAGAACATTATCCTTCATTAGTCCAGCTTGTTGCGCAACAGCCACTAACGTCCCGGCTGTATCAAAGAAAGCTACGAACAAGAAGGTCAATATCACGATTAGCATTTGACCAGTGAAGAGATCACCGGGATTTCCGAAGGCATCGAACGCAACCCCGAATGTTGGCGCTATGCTAGGAACGGCACCGATTATTTTCTCCGGCACCGGAACTTGCCCAAAGATCATTCCTGCAATGGCCGTGATGACCATACCTACGAACACGCCGCTTTTGACGCCTCTCGTCATCAAAATGACGGTTACGACAATTCCGAACACAGCCAATAAAGTATTTCCTGATGTCAAGTCGCCCAGTCCGACAAGAACGCTGTCATCATTCGTTATGATTCCAGCATTCTGAAACCCTACAAAGGTAATGAACAAACCAATACCGGCTCCAACTGCGTATTTCAATTCGACCGGAATTGCATTAATGATTTTCTCACGTATTCCCGATAGGGAAAGCAAAACGAAGATTATACCTGAAATCAATACCCCTGATAAAGCTGTCTGCCAAGGAATCCCAAAACCAAGTACAACGGTAAAAGCGAAGAAAGCATTCAATCCCATGCCCGGGGCAAGCGAGATTGGATATCTGGCTATAAGCCCCATCAATATCGAGCCAATTGCGGCTGCTAAAGCGGTAGCTGCAAAAACCGCTCCGTAGTCCATTCTCAATTCATCCGGATAGTCCTCGATACTTTGTAAAGTCAGCATCACAGGGTTAACAACCAGGATATATGCCATTGAAAGGAATGTAGTTAGTCCGCCAAGTATTTCACGGCGATAATTAGTTCCCAGCTCGTTAAACCGAAAATAATTTTTCATTATGAGTCTCCCCTATCATAAAATCATAAGCCAACAGAAAATGCCCCATTCACTTTTGAACGGGGCTTGACTGCAGTCATGTAAAGAAGTGGCGGTTTATCCATACTCGCCAATCCATACACATCGTAGTCAAGCCGTTCTCGGCAGCTTGGTAGAAACTTTTGGGCCATATCCCCAATATTATACGACAATTATGTTTTTTATTATTATAGGTATAGTGTACCAATCACTAAATTAATCGTCAATATACCAAACGAATATTTTTTATGCAATTTTAGGAAATGTTCGCTTTTCGCTATATATCTCTTACTTATTATGGCTATATATTCGCCAATATACGGGAAATGTAAGTAATCTACATATTCAAAAAATTATTTTAACCAAAAAAATCAGTGAAGGTTAATTCCTTCACTGATTGGATGATTTTAATCTTCTATTCCCACTCGATCGTTGCAGGCGGCTTAGACGTAATGTCATACACGACGCGGTTTACATGGTTTACTTCATTAACGATTCTCGTTGAGATGATTTCAAGTACATCCCATGGGATTCTTGCCCAATCGGACGTCATTCCGTCAATGGATGTAACCGCACGGATTCCGATTGTATAATCATACGTACGCGCGTCGCCCATTACCCCAACGCTTCGAATGTTAGGAAGCACTGTAAAGTACTGCCAAATTTCACGTTCCAAACCATTCTTTTTAATTTCCTCACGTAAGATATGGTCAGATTCACGAACGATTTCAAGTTTTTCATCTGAAATTTCGCCTAATACACGAATACCTAAACCTGGACCCGGGAATGGTTGACGCCAAACGATTTCATCCGGAATGCCCATTTCACTTCCAAGTGCGCGCACTTCATCCTTGAATAGAGTGTTCAAAGGCTCAATCAATTTAAATTGCATATCTTCCGGCAGACCGCCAACGTTGTGATGCGATTTAATTGTTTGTGCAGTGGCCGTACCACTCTCGATAATGTCTGTGTAAAGTGTACCCTGTGCAAGGAAATCAATTCCTTCGAGCTTCGTTGCTTCGTCATCGAATACGTAGATGAACTCGTTACCGATGATTTTCCGCTTTTGTTCCGGATCTGAAACGCCTGCAAGTTTCGATAGGAAACGGTCTTTTGCATCAACCTTGATTACGTTCATATTGAAGCCTTCACTGAATGTTTCCATTACACCTTCGGCTTCCCCTTTACGAAGTAATCCATGATCAACGAAAATACATGTCAGCTGGTCGCCAATCGCTTTATGGATCAATACAGCAACTACGGATGAATCCACACCGCCGCTCAATGCGCATAACACTTTTTTATCTCCGACCGTTTGGCGGATTTTCTCCATCTCTATCTCAATGAAGTTCTCCATCGACCAGTCACCTTTACAGCCACAAACGCCGAATACGAAATTTTTCAAAATGTCATTCCCGTATACCGAATGACGGACTTCGGGATGGAATTGCACGGCATACAATTTACGTGACTCGTCACTCATAGCCGAAATTGGGCAAGACGGGTTTGTCCCATCAACTTTAAAACCTTCAGGCGTTTCCACCACTAAATCACCATGGCTCATCCAGACGATTTGTTCTTTCGGCAGGTCGCTGAATAACTTAGACTCATTTTGAATGGAAAGTGTCGCTTTTCCGTATTCACGGTTTTTCGCTGGCTCCACCTTACCGCCAAAGTGTTTAGTCATAAGCTGCATTCCATAACAAATACCGAAAATCGGAAGGCCCATTTCGAATATGCGTTCATCACAACCAAATGCATTTGCATCATAAACACTGTTCGGACCACCTGAGAAAATAATTCCCGTTGGGTTCATTTTCTCGATTTCTTCTACAGTAATTGTATGAGGATGAAGCTCACTGTACACACCAAATTCGCGGATACGACGAGTGATCAATTGATTATATTGGCTTCCGAAATCAAGTACTACGATCATTTCCTGGTTTTTTTGCAATTCTGTTTTCCCCGGCACAAACGTCACCTCTATCAATGTAATTCACTCATAAAATCGAGTGATAATTTCTTATAAAAAATATTATCATAAAAAAAGAAAAACTAAAAATCCACCCTCAAAAATACAGAAAAAGTATAGACGAAGGCAGATTTTCAGCTTTCCTGTTAAAATCCGCCTTCATAGTCAAATCATTTACGGTGATTCGGTAGAAACTTTCGATCCATATTATCGAGGATATATGAAGGATATATTAGTTTAAGTTAGTTTTTGTTATTGTATCAATATAATAAAAACCTGGTCAAGAGCTAGTTTTTCTCATTAAACTTTCCCAACCCTTTTGAAAGTGTTTCCAATCGCCATCTTCCACGTCTCCACGATATATCATTAACTCGTATTTAGCCGTTAATTCACTCATCTCATCCGTATCGTACACTGCATCCACATAGGCGGCGTACTCCCTTAAAGTTTGCCCCTCCGGACGAACCAAACCAGCTCGTTTTAACTGTTTCAATAATATTAAATAGGCGGTCGAGAAATGAGCACCGGTTTTCTTTCTATAACGAAGAATCTGCAGATGGGGAATCCACTTCCTTCTGAAGAAATAACCAATAGAAGCAAGTATCAATACACCTGACAGTATGATGGCAGTCCATTTTAAGAACCATTCCATGTTCCTTGTTTTCAAGGGTGATCGAGTTTCCCTATCAGGTGTATCATGGAGTTCCTTGGCCTCTTTCCTTGTTTGCTCTTTATTAATTGGGGTTTCTTCAGTGTTCTTCACTTCCTGTTTCCATTCCGAATCGTAAAATTCAACTTCCCCATCAAAACCCTTTGTCGGCTCGAAGGGAACCCAGCCTATCCCTGCAAAATAAACCTCGACCCAGGAATGTGCATTATTATTGGTCACCTTATATACGGACTCGCCATCAAGGATTGATTTTTCCCCTTCCGTATAACCCTTTACCCACCTTGCAGGCATATTGGCGGCTCTTAGTAAAACGACCATTGCACTTGAAAAATTATCACAATACCCTATCTGTGTCTCGAATAAAAATTGATCGACATAATCTTGATTGCTCTCCGGATAGGGAATATCGTCCTTAGAATAACTGAATTCAGGTCCGTCAAAATAATCCTCAATAGCTTTTGCTTTATCGTACCAATTCGTTTCATTCCTTATAAGCCGGGATGCCAATTCATATATCCGGTTTGGCAATCCCTCTGGAAGCTGAGTGTTTTTTTCCATTATTAAATCCATCGACCCGTCGGGATCCGTTACCTTCCTTAACTCAGCTATATCAAAACTCTGCATATCATAGCTAAGCTCATACTCTTTCAGGGAAAGTCGTTCGCCAGTATCCTGTTCGGAAATAACTTTGTCCATTCCCTGATAATATTTGAAATCCTTCCCGTTTTTGGCCTCAATCTTTTTTAAATACCCGGATTGCGGATGAAGGATATGGGAATATGATTCCATCATGGACACATTTGCCGTCATTCCTTCTGTCCTCACCACTTCAGTAACGTCGTGAAGACCTAAAGATGCCATATCCTGTCCGTTGGAAAAAGTGTGAAAGTCCGTTTCCAGTATGGAATCCCACCCTTTGCCGGTATAAATATCCTTGTTCTCGACTTTCCAGTAATGTCCTGCAGGAGCATTATTATAAAAAACGATGGAACTATCCGGCTCTATCGAACCGCCAAGCTCCGAATCGTCTTCATCATATCCCACACTTTTACGCTTCGAACCTCCTTCTTCTTTCCCCGCTTTATCAGAATAAGAAGTAATATAAGGCACCGGGTCCGGCCACTGCGGAGAGAGCTTCGGGGCAGCGAAACCAACAAGGACACTTACCAATATCATGCCGGTCAGCATCAAGATCCACTTATTGATGGAAGCCATCTGAAACTTGATCCTCTCCTGTATCGTCAGACGCAGCAGGGACAGCAGGCCTAGCATCAAGAAGCCGATGATGATTATTCTAATCATTGCCATATCCCCCGCATAAGGAGTGAATGTATCAAGTACAGATATAAAAATCACCGTTAACATAAAAAAGAAAAAGATGCTTTGCCTCACCATCACCCAGTAATGGATCAAGTATGTTACAAGCCAAAGAAGGACAAAAAATAACATCGTTCGAAATGGATTTGTGATCAACTCCCAATTCCCATCATATATAAAACCAAGATTGCCCTTAAAATCCGCTAGAAATCCTTTCAGCCATGACAATTGAAATAAAGCGTCTATTGAATGGAGGAACTGTAATGAAATCATTATATAAGCACTATTGAGAATAACTCGGATTGACCAATGTAGGCGGAAATAATGCAGCAGCAGGGAATAGAGCAAAAATAAAATAAAAATGATGATATTACCTGTATCGGTGAGTTTATCGACAGGCCTTAACCATTCAGTAATCAACAACAGACCAAATACATACATCAAGACATGCATGAACCTTTCCAACTTTTCGGTGGTGACATTCACTTTGCCATCACCTCTGATCTATCAAACTTTAGTTGGCCCTGTTCAAAAAAGCTAACCTTCATCCCCCTCGAAACAGCTGCAGAACTTGACAACCTTTCCTCATCAGTAAGATTTGCCTGTTTCTTAACACATAACATTAATCCCTGATTAGGTTGGAAAGCACTCAATATGTCCACCTTTTCTAAAGTTAAGTCTGAAACGATGAATATCACAGCAGCGTTTGCCGGAAGAATTCCCTTCCTGACATTTTCATTCAATGCGTTTACTGCACTCGGCTCTTCTTTAACAAGTCTGTAAAAAATCCTTCGTTTCTGGTAATTGCCCGCTGCTGCCGGTATGATCATCCTCGACCCCATACTCACATACCCAATTTCCATGCCTTTCTTTAACATGGCGTGAGCAACGGAAGCAGCCATCACAATGGATTCTTCGAATAAATCCGACGGCTTTTCATCAAGCATGATGAATACATCCCGGTTTTTCTGCACTTCGAATTCCTTCGTCATGATTTCACTCGTTCTGGCCGTCGCCTTCCAATTAATCCATGACAACTGATCGCCTGGCTGATATTCCCTTACTCCGGATACCACTGAATGTTCCCGTTGTGTTTTCTTTGTTGAAACCACTGCCCCCTGATTGAACACTCGATCAAGATCACTGTAGGCAAGCTCATGATAACGAGGAAAAACAGTTATTTTCAGAGGTGAACTATATATCGCTTCCTTTTCGACTAACCCGAAAAAATCCCCAACCCAAAAGCGGATCGATTGAAACGAATGCTCTCCACGCTCCATGTCTTCCAAGGTATATGACATGCAGAAGGTACGCCTGAATCCCGGAAAGATAATGATTTTCCTTTGAAATCCCCTATCTTCCAGACGCTGAGGCAATTCCTCCTCTACCACCATAAATAGTAGGGGCAGCCGGTTTTTACGGGTAAACGTCAATGCTATTTCAACAGATTCGCCGGCCTGGCATTCCCTTTTATTGATCTTTCTCTCAACGATCAAATCATGCAGCGGATAAAACAGCAGAATCAAAGCGTACACAGAAAACGGCAAAAATGAATAAAAAATGAACCAACTGACAAAACCACCTTGAAACATTGCATAGCAAAAGGAAACCGTCAAGAGTAATACAAGTCCGACCACACTCATATTTCCCCTTAAAATGTTGATGAATTTGCGCATTAGGTCATAGCCCGCTTTACAGGCACCTGTGTTGTCGCCACAACTTCATGTATCACCATTCCAGCATCGAAGCCCTCATACTTCGCTTCAGGTTTCAAAATAAGCCGGTGGGAAAATACGAATGGCACCAAATATTGAACATCGTCCGGCAGAACATAGTCCCTGCCCTGGACCCGCGCGTAAGCCTGGGCTGCCTTCATCAAGGCTATCGATCCACGCGGGCTTACACCTAAATAGACCCCTTCATGCGTACGTGTTCGATTCGCCAATTCAACAATATATCGTTTTATTGTGTCATCCACTATCACAGCTTTTACCTCAGCCTGTAATTCTATCAATTCATCCAAGGTGATGACGGCTTCCAGCTCATCAAGCGGTACCGTGTATTGAGCTCTATTAAGAACCTCTATCTCTTCTTCCACACCCGGATAGCCCATTTTCATTTTTAATAGGAATCTATCCAATTGAGCCTCCGGAAGCGGATACGTCCCCTCGTATTCGATCGGATTTTGTGTCGCCATTACGAAGAACGGCTTCTCCAATCTCCTTGTGACACCATCAATCGTCACACTTGCCTCTTCCATGGCTTCAAGTAATGCAGACTGAGTTTTCGGCGAGGTCCGGTTAATTTCATCGGCTAAAATAATATGTCCCATTATCGGACCTGGCCTAAAAATGAATTCTTGTTCCTTAGGATTGAAGATCGAAACACCAGTAACATCAGAAGGAAGTAAATCAGGTGTGAATTGAATTCTCTTAAAGCTTGCACCTATAGATTTTGCCAGTGCCCTTACCATGACTGTCTTCCCTACGCCCGGAACATCCTCCAATAAAACATGTCCACCGGAAAGGAGTGCCACGATACTTAGTTCTGCTATATCCCGTTTTCCGATAATCACCTTTTCGATGTTCCCCAGAACCATTTCCAGTTTTTGATTGACCTGCTTATAAATCATTCTCTACCTCCCGGGATTCACAGTATCACCATGATTTCATACCTTTTTCTATATCAAAATTTTACATTAAGCTCCAATTAAACCTTACATTGTAAGTTTACTAGATATTCGGTAAACCATAAACGAATTTGTCCAAAAATATTAATGCAGTCTATTGAAAAAAGGTATGGTAAACTGTTGCTAAGTGAATATGAATCTTGCAGAAAAAGGTGCTGCATTGTCAGCTTAATAGGGAATTCGGTTTAAAACCGAAGCTGTTTCCGCAACTGTAAGTGCTAATGAAATAAGATGTTTACCACTATTTGAGGTTGTAATCGCTCGCCGATTACCGGCCATTTAACCCAAATGGGAAGGTTCTTAGAGTAAAATGACGCACGAGCCAGGAGACCTGCCTTTTTTCATCGTATTATGCTCTTCGGAAGATAGGAGATTGTACGGCCCTCCCATCTTTTTCTACTACAGATACATAGATGCCCGAAGCCGACCAAAACTCTTGGTCGGCTATTTGTCTTGCTGGGAAAAGCAATACGGAGGTCATTCACCCAATACGTAAAAGGAGGAAGATTTATGGCAAAGAAAGACTTTCGTTTTTTATGCTACCCATACATGCGTGAGTCCGTATCGACCGTCGATTTTGAAATCCGCACAGACTCATTGACGACACAGATCGGCTTGGCCGCCTCGCTTACTGAGGACGTCCCCGATGTATACCGTGACTTAATGGAATTATTGCCCATGGTTTACCATTTAAACGGCTCAGTCCGTGGGAATTTAGCCATTACCGGCGATGATCTCGACCGTTTAAGTGCAATCTACGACCGGTATGTCGCTGAAGTGAGGGATCGAATCGAAACATTCGTCCTTCCACAAGGATCAACCGCAGCATGTACTTTGCATACTTGCCGCAGTGAGGCCAAAAAGTCCGTGCGAGCTTTACACAAGGTAAGTCTAGAAAAGGAAATTCCAGGAATTCTTTTTGATTACGCTCACTTGCTTGCAAATGTATTATTCGTGATGGCAGTCTACGTCAATAAGCAACAGGGGATCGAGGAGATTCCTTTTATAAGTAAATCATACCCAACCAAACCAATGAAAAAGAAAACGGAGGAATAAATAATGAAGAGAACCCTACGATTCAGTTGGATTTCCATGCTGATGCTTACGCTATTCCTCACCGGATGCGGAGTGAACAATGATCAATCCTCAAAGGATAATAAAGATAGTAAAAAGGTCGAAGAAATCAAGGATTATACCGTTACGGATGATACTGGTAAGAAAATAAAATTCGAGAAAATCCCGGAAAAGGTCGTTTCACTTCAGCCAAGCAATACGGAAATCTTATTTGCCCTTGAACAGGGTGATAAAGTCGTTGGCGTGACAGACTTCGATAATTATCCAGAGGAAGCGAAGGATATCGAACATGTTTCAGACTCCGTTAACATTAATGCAGAAAAAATCATTGCCTTGAAACCTGATGCCATCATTGCTTATACCATTGGGGATGAAACGGCACTGAAACCACTTGAAGATGCCGGTATCCCTGTATTCATCATTAAATCTGCGGCAAATTTCGATGATGTATATGGTGATATCGGGCAGATTGCTAAAGTGATGGGTGTCGCCGAAAAAGGGAATGAATTAGTGAAAGATATCAAATCCCAAATTACAAATGTCGAAGAAAAAGTGAAAACCTTAGATGAAAAGGAGCAAACATACTTTGAGATTAGCCCTGCTCCGGAAATCTATACAACAGGATCGGAGACCTTCCAAAATGAAATCATGGACACTGCCGGCATAAAAAACATCTTTGATGACCAAAAAGGCTGGGTTAAAGTATCTGATGAAGAAATCGTCAAAAGGAACCCTGAATCCATCATCACCACCGCCACGTATGCAGATGATGCTGTTGGTGAAATTAAATCGCGTAAGGGCTGGGAAGATATCGATGCGGTGAAGAACGATGATGTCCATTTACTTGATGAAAATATCATGTCACGTCCTGGACCAAGGGTCGGGGAAGCTGTTGAACTCGCAGCAAAGACTGTTTATCCTGACTTGTTCAAATAACACGATAGGAGGATACGCCAATTAATCGGCGCATCTAAGTTTGTAGACAAAAGGGGTTCGGAATTAAAAAATTCCGAACCCCTTTTTGAAACACAATTTTGGCCAGGTTTAAGAGAAATAGGCTCTACGATCGACTATGTTAAGCCATGCCCTATGGGCCATCTTCTTTTAATTATTAAAAGCGAAATGAGCATCGTCTGTATCGACTATTTTTGAGTCCCCTTAATGTAGTCCAACGAATACCTTACTTTTCATTTGCATCTGCGAATACATGCCAAATCGTTTTTTGTATTTCGGATATCTATTTTTTACACCATGATGACTGCGCAGATGATATGCATCTGACACATATGCCCGCCAGTCCTCAGGTATGGTTACTATCTAATTGTTATAACAAAGTCGATTGAAGAGAAAGGTACGGGACTCCTGCTTAGAAATGCGGGTCTAGTGAGACCCAGCAGGCGCAAGCCGAGGAGGCTCCCTGACCACCCGCGGAAAGCGAGTTTCTTGAGCGGAAATCAACGTCCAAATTGTACAAGCCATAAAAAAACGGCAGGCAAACTCCAATAAATGGTCCACCTTTTCATAATTTTCTGCACCGATCATCAAGGCAATGAAGCCACGCCCCACCGATCAGTACATTTTAAGGAGACCTCCTTTCTGTCTTGTTTATGCTAAAATGAATGCAATCCACTCATAAGATATAAGAGGTACTGATCATGTATAAAAAATTTTTCATTTTAATCTTCGCAGCCGCCCTTCTTTTAGGGCTTATTAAAACCGTTATGGATATGTAGCAAAACAGCCCGATTCCTGACTTATGCCAGGAATCGGGCTGTTTTCATTTTCGATTAACATCACC
The DNA here is from genome assembly GCF_043656335.1 of Peribacillus sp. NPDC056705. NCBI lineage: Bacteria > Bacillati > Bacillota > Bacilli > Caryophanales > Bacillaceae > Peribacillus > Peribacillus sp. NPDC056705. The sequence continues at coordinate 14,510 of NZ_JBHTYI010000031.1, forward strand.
ATTCAGCTTCCCCATTTTCGGGATAAGGATAAAAAACAAACAAACGACCAAAAGTGCCAAAATGATGCCGAGCAATATCGTCAGGTCAAAATTAAGGGAAGGCTCTGTTTCTTTTTCGCTTCTTGTTCGAATGGCGGCTTCCGAGAATAATCCAAGCTGTTCTGATTTTGAAGCGATGGTATTATTCTGATTCTCCGTTACAGGAGACAGAAACAGTGAGTCCTTCACCGAGTCAACGGCATCATATTTCCCTCTTTCAAAAGTGAGGTCCTTTTGTTCTTCAGGCAGTTTCCGCTTCTGTTCCAACAATCCTTCTTCATGGAAATACTCCGTTTGAATATCAATATCCTTTTCATGATATTCATTAGGCTCCACCATGGGTTCCTCTACCGCCCCGCCATGAGGTGCATGGCTAAAAAACAGGATGAGCAAGACAGGCACTACATATTTATTCCACTTCATGGGCCATTGCTCTTCTTTCTGTAAGACGCTTCACCATATATGGGATGATCGTTGCAATAAGCGTCAGCACAATCAAGATGATACTAGCCGGAATGAATGCCGACTGATTACCGAATTGTATGGACATGTATACGTCCGCAACCGGGTGGTCTACATTGAAATTAGGCATGATTAAATCCAATAATGGAATGGTAAAGAAACTGATCAAACCAATCACCAGGATAGCCCCGACAAACGGCCCAATCGAGAACGCTAGTCGGGTAAACGCTGCACAGAAGAATAAAAGCAGGACGGTGAATACGGTCCATTTAATCTCCTGCATATCTCCCAGCGGATAGATCTTCAAACCATACATGCTGATGATTAAACCTACGATCAGGTTCAATAAGGTAAACAAGGCCGCATGGACCATCATTGGAATGGTTTCGTAATGATGCAGGAAGAAACCAATCAATAACCCAGAGATGAGAATGATCACCAACATGACGATCGGCGGGATATTAACCTTTTCCTGATGAAGGACTTCCCCGCTGATTTGTACGGGATTCGCTAAATATTCGTACACATACCCATTCTGCTGATCATCGACTAGAGTATTATTCAAGACACTATATACATCCGTCTTGATTCTTTCGGTTGAGTCTACATTTTGGGACCAATTGTCATTAAGCTGATCGGCCCTTTCCTGTACTGACCCCACTTTCGCTTGCAGGTCAGCTGTATCCTTCGTGACCGTGTCCTGTCGTTCCGCTACAGAATTGACAAGTTCGGAAATGAAGCCGACAGTTGTTGCCGTATTGTCTTGAAGTGATACAAACATTTCTCCATCAAGATTAACTGGAGGTTCAGCCTCCATTTCAGGAATTTCCATATGATCTGACAAATTGGCAGACACTTCTTGAGCCTTGCCGGTAATTGCCGCTAATTCAGCTAAAGTGGCTTTCTGCCCCGTTTCAACGTTGGCATCATATTCTTTCATATAGCCCTTAATGGACTCTGAGAACATGCCGAAGTTCTCATTGACTCCTGCTAAGCTGGCTTTAACGAGTTTCGCTTCTTCATCTACGTTTCCGGAAACCCCATTTTTCAAGTTTTCCAATTCTTTTATATTGGCTGCAAATACCTTATCTACATTTGCTTCCGTGACTCTTTCAGCCAATTCCCCATAAGATGAGAGTGAACCGTAATAGGCAAGGAGGGTAGTTGAATCCCGATTGGTGATAGGATTCTCAAAGGCCCTCACCAGCACCGCTCGCCTTTCTCCCCCCACTTTTCCAAGAAGTGACTGTTCGAGAGTCTTGATTTCTGCGATGGCCTCATCGATTGTCATACTCTGGATGTCCTGTAATTTTCGAATATCTTCCTGTGACTTTTTCCATTGGTCACCTAAATCCTTATAATTCGTGCCGAGTTCATTATAATCAGCTTGTAATTGCGTAAACTGTGCCAGCAGCTCATTATACGAATCTACCAGTGTATTGAACTCAGTTATCACTTGGTTATAATTTCCTGTCCTTCCGTTTACCGTTCCGCTGAGATTATTGATTTCCGTTTGGAGTTCTGCTGTAAGGATGTTGATTTGTTCAGCAGCTCCTTCACTTCCTTCTGCCGGCACCAAACTTTCAAGTGCCGTGTTGATCCCAGTGATTTGATCCAGCAGTACCTGTAGCGACAGTTCATCAATCGGGTCCTTCTTTTCAGGTGCAGCAACCGATTCATCTTTGCCCGTTTCCGTTTCGATATCTTCTATAGGCGTCGTTCCTTCACCAATGACTTCCCCATCACCAGAGCTGCTTGCAAGATTCCCTCTTTGCACAAGCAAGGTAGACTGAAGGTTATCAAGACCCGCCTCTTCCGATTGTTTCAATCGTTCAATCGAGCTTTGTTGATCTTGGGTGATTTTCGCAATTTGTTCTACTTGTTTGTCTTTCATGTTTGTCGAAAATTGTTCCAATTCATTACTGCTGGAATCAATCTTCTGCTGCATGATACCAACATTCTCACTAATGCCTTGATCATTAAGGCTGTATTTCGTATTCATCCCTTGCTGAATCTCCGGTATCGACTGGTTCCCTTCATTCAGCACCTTGTCATATGATTGAACACTCTCATTGACAAGTTGCTGATTTTGAGCCGAAGCCTTCTCAAAAAGAATACTTTGAGCTTTTTGATATTCCTCAAAAGAAACTACATCTTCTACAAAGGAAGCCATTTGAGTCTTGGTGTTCCCTATTTCATCCATTGTTTCATTACTCGTTTTACCAGCATCCTTCGTTTGGGCAAAGACTCCTTCAAGCATGTCCTTATGCTGCTTGATTTCGCCGGCAAGGCTTTCCGAGCTTGGAGTATAAAACTCATACATCGTGTTTTGAAAAGCGATTTCTTTAGCAAGGACATTATCGAACTTCTTACGGATGTCCTCTACCGATTGGGAAACATAGCTCCAATACTGTGTTGAAATATGCTTATTCATTTTACTCTTTGTCTTCTCTAATTCCTTTTGTACCTTTTCCATGTTCTCTGCATTCAAACTAGGTTGTACCTTGTATTTTATCCCCGCCTTGACAGGCTGTTCATCATCGAACGTATAAATATTCTCTGAAAAATCGGATGGAAAATATATTACTGCATCATACTTTTCATTTGCAAGCCCACTTTCCGCCGTACTTCTATTAACCACAAACCACTGATATTCAGAATCCTTGTCCAATGTAGTAACAAGCTCTGAGCCCACGAAAATAGGATTATTATTAAATTCAGTGCCATTATCTTCATTTACAATGGCGATTTCACGAGAAGCCGTTTCTGTCTTTTTCATTGGATTTTGGCCAATATAAGAAAAAAACAAGATCGGCAGCGCTAAGATCACCAGTATTTTACCGATTAATAGCATCGGTTTTATTTTTTCAGACACTCTCTTGCACTCTCCTTCTTTCTTCACTTAGTGGTATTTGGATTTTACTCTCCTGGCCATTCAGCACAAAGTATCCGTAACCCGGCTGTATTTCTTCTTCTTTTCTGGAATAGGAGAGGGTATACAAGCTTTGGTCCGATTTTTTTATAAGCAAAACAGCCTGTCTGACTTGTTTCAGTTCGGTTGTCAAAGAATCATACCCCTTCGTGAAGTCGTTGGCATTTCCAGCGACAATCAGACTAAACCCGAGGTGGCTGTACTGTTTCATCAAACTGCTGATCTTATCCTGAATCCTGCCGTCTATCGTTTGCTGGATCCTTGAAATGCTGTCTATGACAAACAAGATCCGAGGGAATTCCAGTTGCTTCATCGGTTTATTTTCCAATGCCGCTAGATAACTTCGTTCACGTTCTTCAAATATTTCAGAGATATGGTCGAGCCATTCGGTTATCTGATCTTTTGTTTCCACATAGCTCACCTTCTCCTCTAAAGCATAAGAAGATAGACCCCGGTCAACTCCGTCAAATAAACCAATTTCCCCAATTTCCTGTGTAAGCATCGATTCCAAGAGCACTTTAAGGACATTCGTTTTCCCTTTACGTGACTGTCCTACGACAAGCAGGAATGGATTGGAATTCATCTCCACAAAAACAGGTGCAACCCTTTCCTCTGAAAGCCCGATTGGAATGGAATCCTTCTTAATGGCTTGTGAGCAGTAACTCTTGAAGCTTCTGGAATCAAGATGTGCCGGTAACATCGGAATCGCCGGCGGTTTGGCTGTTTCCTTATATGTAACCTTATGTTCTGCCACGGCTTGTTTCATTTCTTCCAAGACGGCTATATCATCCGCACCATCGGCCGGTAGATAAACCTGCGTTAGATAGGTTTGGTCCTTTTTCACCAACGCCCTACCCGGAACAGGTTCATTTTCATAAGGGGTTCTCCCCAAAACTGAATATTGTTCCGAACTGTCCATTAAGTAATGGACGACCTTCGTCTTAAGGCTATTCATTAACGGCTGGCGAATCGCATTGATTCTCGTTGCCGTTAAGATCATGAATATTCCAAGTGATTGTCCATCACGTGCAAACTGAACGAATTGCGCTTCCTGGTCTTGCATCTCATCCTTCACTAAGTCGAAATTGTCGACCACGATATAAATAATCGGCAATTTATCTTCCACTAATGCATTATAAAGCTTTATGTTACTAAGCTCCTTTTCTGAAAAAAGCTGCTTACGCCTTTCCATTTCCCCCTTCATGAATAACATGAACTTTTCAATTTTCCTTAACTCATCGAACCTGAAGTATTCCCCTGTATGAGGCAGCTGTCGCATTGGCAATAGAGCGCTATTCCCGAAATCGAAAATATAATAATGCAGCTCTTTTGGACTGAATTGATCTGCAAAACTAAAAAGAAGTGTCAAAACGGTGGTTGATTTGCCGTATCCGGAAGAACCAAAAACCCCAACATTTCCATCTTCAATCCAGTTATATACATAATTTGTCTGGAGCTGCAATTCGGGCTCATCCTTCATTCCCAAGTGGAATTGATTGCTCGTCAAGCTTCTTTCAGCATTTCTCGATAAACGATTTGAAAGAGGCGGCAGCCATGGGCTTGCCAGCTTCTTAATATCCATTACTTCCTGTGTCGCCACAATTCGATCTGCCACGGCTTCAATTTCACTAATCTTTTCTCTCTTCTTATTAGTGATCTGTTCCGATACATTTGAGATTTGAACAAGGCCGAGGTCCGTGACAAGTGCCACTTCATCCTCAGATCCAACCGTATCCTCTAAATATGGTGCACCGCTCCACGCAGACTGGAACAATTCATAAACCTCGTTATTTCCTACCTGCAAATATCCCCGTCCGGTGACAGTAATATTTGCTGCATCACTATTTTTAAGAATTTCCTTACTATCATTGGCATCCTGCACTTTCAAGGAAATTTTAAAACGGGCATTGCTCCAAATCTGGTTATCAATTACACCGCCCGGCTTTTGTGTAGCAAGAATTAAATGAACTCCCAAGCTCCGTCCAATACGCGCCGTACTCACTAATTCACGGATGAAATCCGGTTCTTCGTTTTTAAGTTCCGCAAACTCATCTGATATCAAAAATAAATGCGGTAACGGTTCATCCGCTTTGCCTTCTTTGTATAAGTCCGTGTAATCGTTGATATGATTGACTTCATATCGATCGAACAAGCGCTGGCGTTTCTTCAATTCACTATTGATGGAGGCTAGTGCCCTGGCACTGAAGTTCTTGCTTCCCTCGATATTCGTAATGACTCCGAGCAGATGCGGAATCTGCCTGAATGGCTGTGCCATTCCCCCACCTTTATAATCAATGAGCAAAAAAGCAACTTCATGCGGATGATAATGAACGGCTAATGATAGGATGTAGGTTTGCAGTAATTCACTTTTCCCCGACCCTGTCGTCCCAGCAACCAATCCATGGGGGCCATGGGCCTTTTCATGCAAGTTCAATTCAACCCTATCCGTTTTCCCTTTCAATCCAATGGGAACAGCCAAGGATTTGGAAGACTGATTGGTCCGCCAGTTTTGGCTAATAGGCAGATCTTCCACTTCACGAACTTTCAATAATTCCAGAAATGATACCGTTTCCGGTATGGAATTGTTCATGCCTTTTTGATGATCTAGTGAACGCAGCGTACGTGCATATCGCTCATTCCCTTCTTTTGAATGGGCATCAAGTTTAAAAGGAGTATGAACCGCCTTCGTTTGCTGGATGAGAATTTCACCTTCAAGATCATTTATATACTTCACAAGCGTATGGACATTTTCAGTCAAACTTTCTTTTGCATCCGCTGCAAAAATCGTCGAGATACCTAAATCGTCTGTTTTACCTTCTAAATATTCCAATATGACATGCTCCGCAATTAAATTACGATCCGTGACAATAAAGACAAAATGGGGAGTAAATCTCACTTTCCCTTTGTTCTCATCCAAATCCCTTTCCCTCAATAGCTGATAAATCGAGGTCAGTATCTGGTCACGTGATTGCTCATTATATATAAAGCCTTTTGCATAGGCATGCGGCAATTGAAAATGAGGGAGCCATTTCATCCATTCCCAGTCTTGGTAATCCTTTTCCGGAAAAATGGCCACAAATCGAACATCATGATAACTATGAAAAAAGGCCAGCTGCCCAATCAATTGTTGCAGCTCCCGTTTAACAATCGATTCCTTTCCGACCAGGCCCATCGATCCGCTTGATAAATCGATGGATAACGGAAGATCTTCCAGGTTTTTGTATACATCCACAAGTTCTTGCGACTGCTCAAGTAAATCATCTATATCCCGATTGGACATATCGCTACTATTTACCGATACCTCATAACTTGAGGGTATTTTCGCCGTTCCGATCTTAAAGTGCAGGGCATCTTCACTTTCCAAAGTTCGCTCCCATATACGGTCGCTGATACTTTCAGTGAGAAGCTTCATCCTTTCAAAGGAAGGGTAATGATAGAAAAGCACATTCTTTTGTGTCTCAGACAGCTCTTGCAATTCTTCCCTCTTCTGCTCTAGATACCTGGTATATACACGTTGGCGTTTTTCTTCTCTGGATTTTTGCTTCTTTTTGTCTTTAAAGTATTGTACAGTCGAGGTAACTAAAGTCGTTGTGAACATCACAATCGATATGATGATGAAAATGCCCCGAGGCTGAATGACCGTGATGACCCCCATGACGATTAACATCATTAAAGGCGGCATAAGGATTAGCCATAACCCTCTATTATTATCTTCCGATTCCTGGCTCGGAAAAGATATTGTCACTTTCTCATCCGGCAATTCGTAGATCATCCTTGGTGTCCTGCGATATTGTGGATAGTTTTTTTTCATTTCAGAAATTGGCTTCTTCATTTTAGATAAAGATGTTTCATAGCTCTCGGCACAGTGAATCATCAATAAGTCGCCTTCAACCAACCTCAGCGCCATATTCGGCCAGCAAATCAGGTCACCATTTTGAATGGGAACAGTCTTCGTCACCCTTTCACCATTCAGGAATATCGTGCTATTTTCCTTTGGCTTGAGAAGCCACTGCCCTTTATGAAGCAAAAAGGAAAATCCATTGCCTGAAACTGGTCCTTCTTTACAAATAGTCGCCCCCACCTTGGCCGATAAAGTGATTTCTTTCAAATTGCCTATATAATAGAGGCTTTCTTCCAATTCCCCTGCTGTATAAAAAATCCCGACCGTTTCTTCTCCTTCATGAAAGGTGAAGCTTTGGAATGGCTTTACATCGCCAAGCTTCTTGTCCTCTCTAAACACCTCATATCCATCAAGTCCTTCCTGTTTTTTTAGCTTGATGGAACCATGTTCAAAGGGAATGGAATAAACCGTGATCGTATCCTGTTTTGATGGCCCAATCGTAATTGGACCGTTATGATCGTCCTTGATCGTAAAGGATTGGTAGGTCTCCTTAGAATAAATCCATAATAAACTCATTAAATCTCACCTCCGCAAAAAGGCCCATTGCTCACTCTTTGCTTTTCTCTTTTTCTTCAGATGATTTATTGGAGGAATCCTTGGAAGCAGATTCCTTTTCCGCTTCTTCTTTTACAGCAGGTTTTGCCTCCGCTGCGCCTTTATCCTCTAGTTTCGATTCTGTTGAAGGCTGGTTCTGATCTTGCTGTTCCTCCATTTGCTTTTGCAATTCCTTTATTTCCTTTTCATATTGGGACAACTCAGTATCAACTTCTTTAATTTGCGTTTCCTTTTCTTCCCCTGAAAGGTTATCGTCCAACTTAATTTGTTCTTTCTGGTTTACCAGCCCATACATAATCAATTCACGATCCTCCATGATTCTCGCCAAATCGATCGCGTCCTCGTTCATGCCCCTGCCTATATAAATCCAATATAGAAGATACTGACTATCGGTTTGCAATGTGATTGCATTTTCTACATTCTTCTTCCTGACATCATCTAACGGCTCATAAGTGACGTAGGACTTCGCCAGTTCATACTGAACGACATACGGCATTTTTTTCGGATCATAGTTTTCCAAACGGTCAATGACTTCACTGTATTTTTGTTTTAAGAAGCTTTCACCGCTTGCTACATATGCTTCCTGCTTAGGGTGGGAGAAAAATAGTGTGTAAATCGTGAACAACAGCAGTGGCACTAGAACGATCACCGTACCCCAAAGTGTATAACAGCCCGTTTTCCACTTCTTTTCAGGGATATGCACAAATGCTTTTTCTTCCTTCTCTAAAGCATCTATCCGATTTTGAATGACCATGGAAAGCTCATCCCAAGTTCCCGAAAACAATATACTTTGTGATTCATTCGATAGTTTCAGTGTTTTATGGTAATGCAGGTACTCTTCGAATGTATACTGCCCATCCACAAGCGCTGAAATCGTTGCCTTCGTTTCTTTAAATAGCTCATCTTGATCATTCTCATAAGGAGGCAAACTGTCTTTTACGCCATAATGCAGGAAATATGGGGCCAAGCTTGAATCAAAGATGATATTTTCTGGACAGACGACTAGTTGCAGGCGACTCAATTCATGATTCCTGGTTTTCTTCAAGATTTGATAAGACGCTAACCATCTACTCAATGGATTTTTATCTTTAGCTTTTGAAAAAACAAAAAAAGAGGCTGGTGGATTTACTCTGATCTGCACCTCGTCCTCTGTCACTTCTATATGTTTCTGGAGAGCATCATCCGCTTCATGAATAAGCTGTAATTCCAGTGGGTCTTGCATCGATAGTTTTGCCCGTTGGAAAACGAACGAATGCCCCTTATCATCCCTCATCATTTCAGCTTCTGTTTTTTTCTTCAGATATGAGGATTTTTTCTCATCCATTATATGTAACTCCTTTACCCCTGCTAAAGGGCTTTAGACTTTTTTCCTATAAAGAGTCCACACTTAATCCATTAGAGGATCTCAAGGCGGTCCCCCGTCGTAATTCCGCTATCAAGCAGGGTTTCATAACCTGAACATACGAACTCTTTATTCTGGACCCGCACCCAATAGCCTTCTTTAGGTGCACTGGCAATACCCTTTACCTGCCATATTATTTCCACAACCTTCTTGATGGAGCGGTAATTCGACACTTGCAAATCAAACACTTCCCCTGTATACCTTTTTAAATCGATCGTCAGTTGAATATATATGGAAACCACCTCTTTTAAAGCAAAAAAACACCACGATCTTCATAAAGAGTCGCGGCGCTTTTTCCTAGAAAATTCTTTATCTCATTGACCTAATGATTATCCGCGAATTTGACTAGCAATCTGATTATCCGTGTCTTCAAGGATTTGAGCTGATTTATTCAATTGTTGAGAAACTTCATTCAACAAACGTGCCATATCCATGAATGAAGGCTTTAATTCTTCGTACTGGCCTACGAAAGCCTCACTGGAAGAACCTTCCCAAATACCAGTTAAATGATCTCTCATTCTATCTAAACGACCAATCATATCCGTTACTTGTTGGCTCTCATTATCGTATTGTCTAGCTACATCTTTCAGTTCCGAAGGTGTTACACGAATTTGTGACATAGAAAAAACCCTCCTTTTATCTTATATAGTACATTTTAATAGAACCATACATTTTCTGCCATATAAATAAGCGCAAAGTCGAAAAATGGTAAATTATGATTATACAAAAAAACCTAAATATGGCATTACGAAAGTCTATGTACCTGTTTTTACAAATCTTTAAACCCGTTTTTTAGTTTTATTTTAACTTTTTACTTTTTATGGTAAAAAAGGTTCCTTATACCTAATATTCCCGAACCATTATCCAATAATATGGTTTACACCCTAATGATAGGGACTTTAGACTTCTTTTAGTCAATTAATCAAACGTTTGATTAAAGCCTGAAAATCAAACGTTTCCATACTGTTCGCCTTTAGAAATGATCGACCCCAAATCATTCAAAAATGGACATCCGATTGAACGGGGGACCTTTTTTACAAAGATATTTTGAACTGATTCCTCTTTTTTCGGTCTATTATTTCGGCGTAGGAATACGTCATATAGCGAGAATGGGTCTATCCAACAGAAACAGGCCATCTCTTCCCATAGGTTTTTGGAAAAGTGATGGCCTTTATACTTAATACATGATTCAATTACGTTGCTTAGTCATATAACCCGTTCCAAAAAATGTTTCAAAAACCGACCACTTTCAACATTTGTACAGACGCGGATTCTAGATTCGCCATCCTTTTGGCCAATTGTCTTGCCTGTTTCTTCACCTTCGGTCACCACCTTGACGTTCATCCGTTCTGCATTCACAAAACTTGAATCAACCGCAACCCCGACAGCAAGCGGATCGTGAAGGGCGCAACCGCCTAAGCCTGGATGGGAATTTTCATATGCTTTCATATAATAATCGGTCATTTCCGCTAAAAATTTGGCGCTTTCCTTACCAGTGGCCCGCCAATCATCGAGCTTCGATTTCAACAGATATGTTTGGAGTGTCACATCAAGCCCCACTAGGGTGATTGGCAGTCCTGAAGCAAATACCTGATCAGCTGCTTCAGGATCTGATATTATGTTCGCTTCAGCATAGGGCGTTACATTTCCTGGTACGTTTACGGCACCGCCCATAATAACGACCTCTTTTACTAATGACATGATCATTGGGGCTTCTTTAATCGCCAATGCGATGTTAGTCAGTGGTCCAACTGCAATAATCGTAATTTCATGCGGTCTGGTTTTCACTTGATCGATAATGAAATCTACTGCATTTCCTTGTGATGCTTTGATGGTTGGTTCAAACTGAAGAGTATTTCCTAACCCGTCTTCCCCATGAACATGCTTCGGATATTTCTTCTTCCTTCCACGCACCAAGGTTTGGTCAGCACCTTCAAAAACCGGAATGCGCCTATTTAATTTTTCCAAAACGGCAAGTGTATTGCGGGTCGATTCAACAACGGGCACGTTACCAAAGCAAGTGGTGAATCCGAGCACTTCCAATTCCGGAGAATTTAAAGCATATGCCATTGCCATGGCATCATCAATCCCAGTATCAACATCAAATATGATTGGTTTCAATATTTCCACACCTTCCAAAATCACTTTTTGAGAGCTTTTCCATAGAGAAATAACAAATTGATTGCCCTCTCTTTTCTCTTTCTTATGTATCAGGAAACACTGTTTTCCAATTGAATTTTAACATTCAACGATAGGCAGTTCCACAGAAAGTTAGGAATACTCTTAATTCGCAAACAGTTGGCAATGCCAGCCACTTCTTGTATCGACCGGAAATAATAGTTGACCGCTCATAAATATCAATGATATAAAAAGGGAAAAGAAGAAATTATATCTTAGTTGTGACCAATTCCTCATCAACTTGTTCAATGCTATTACGTCTACTACAAAAGCAGTTATGAATACTCGCGTTTCGAATTTATGATATCCAAGGTGGAAAAAGGATGAAAATGTTTAAGTTGATTGAAGATGTTCCTTCTGTATATAAAAAAGGAACAAAATTCTTTTTAATATCACATTCAGAATTCATTGGCGTGAAAAGTTATGTATTACTGGCTGAAGATTTGAAAGGAAAGATCGAAGTAACGGAAGAGGAATTGAGGAGTAAATTCGTTTCCATCCATTGATTTAAAAAGCTCCATTTGGAAGCCGATGGAATCGAACCAGCGACTAAAAAACTGAATATGTGGAAGGAAAGGACATGTACATTATGGTGAATGTTTTCCTAAAAACTATGATTCTAATGAGCCGGAAATTTTCAGCCAGCTCATTTTTAACGAACCACATAACAAACCTTATTTAATGGTCTATTTACGGGATAACTTCATCATATTCTATCCCACACCAGGAGAAAGCATTGTTAAAGTCTATAGCAAATCAGATAAGTTCATTCCTATGGTACAGCTTCATTGGGCTGATTCTATATACCTCTACTTAGAACAGAAGCTCTATTGTTTTTTGCTTCACACTATCGCCATATAATTCAATAAAAGAGAGAAGTATTGGCGTACAACGATGAAGCACCGCCAGAGTGAACAAATAGAATGTTATCCTTAGGCTTAAAGGTGCCTTTTTGTATTAAATCGATGAGTCCCGCTGCCGCTTTACCCGTATATACCGGATCCAGCAAAATCCCTTCCGTTCTTGCCATTAGCTTGACTGCTTCCACCATTTCAGGTGTAGGCAAAGCATAACCCGGTCCGACATACTCATCAAAACACGTAATCTCCTCACGAGGAATTGAATGTGGAATCCCGATGTGTGCTAACGTTTCTTTAACTAGCTGATGAACTTTCTCTTCTTGTTCAGCTTTTCCTCTGCTTACATTTATCCCAATTACTGATATTCCACTTTGATTTCCATGAAATCCTGCGGCCAAACCAGCATGCATTCCTCCGCTGCCGCTTACACAAACAACTGCTTTCAAATCAATTCCTTGGTCAAAGGACTGTGCCAAGATCTCCTGTGCACAAGCCACATATCCCGTTGCACCAATGACATTCGATCCTCCAACCGGAATGATGTACGGGCTATGTCCATTCTCTGTTACCTCTTTAGCTATTTTCTGCATTTCCTGCATTAAGTCCGCTCCATTAGGCACTACTTTGATTTGTTCAGCGCCCAATAAATGATAGAGAAAATAGTTACCGTTAAAATCTGGTTCAGAATTTGCAAGACCTTCTTCCAACACAAGAATGCATTTCATTTTCTCTTTAACCGCTGCCGCTAATGTTAAACGGCAATGATTGGATTGGATGCCTCCACATGTAATTAACGTATCCGCGCCTTTATCCAATGCATCGGCAACAAGGAACTCCAGTTTTCTTGTTTTATTTCCCCCAGCCGTCAAACCAAGCATATCATCTCGTTTAACATAAATGGATGGGCCCCCAAGAACTTCAGAAAAATGATCTAACCTTTCAATCGGTGTATATGTTGGTGTATATCGCTTTCTGGGAAATTGTGCTAAATTCATTTTTAAAAACTCCTCCTGATGCTTTTTGTTTTGGCTGTTTTCGCATACTTTGTTGCTGTTTACCAAGTAAAGCGCTGTGGTTGATTTCCCTCCAGATGCTCGCTTTCCGCGGGGCGGGCGGTGATCGGCGTATCCGCCTGTGTGGTCTCACCTGTCCCGCTGCTCCCGCAGAAGTCTCACACTTGCGCTCCATCAACCTTAAATCGTTTAGTTTTTAAAAACAACAATCTTTACGAAAAGAGCCTTTGTTTAAGAATGGCCATATTTACATTAAAGAAAATTGAATATCAATCTGCCTTCCCTTTTCAATTATATATCATTAAATAATAGCCACCGCTTCTACTTCAATAAGAGCATCTTTAGGTAAACGAGCAACTTCAACCGCACTTCTTGCCGGATAATTATCAGGGAAAAACTCTCCGTATACTTGATTCATCACGGCAAAATGATCCATATCGCTTAAAAAAACCGTTGTTTTTATTACCTGCTGTAAGCTTGATCCCGCCGCTTCTAAAACCTTTTCAAGATTCCCCAATGACACCCTTGTTTGCTCTTCAATATCATCTGGCATTTCTCCAGACTCAGGATCAATTGGGAGCTGCCCTGAAGTGTACACTATATTTCCTGCCTTAATACCTTGTGAATAAGGACCGATAGCCATGGGGGCTTCTTTTGTTATGACTGCTTCTTTTATCATATAAACCACCTCTTTTTTTGTAATCCCGTTAAAACGGACTTGAATGTAATATCCCTCTGAATGCCACGCTTACATGACACAGCCTTCCCGCTTATTCTTTTCGCTCAAAATCACACTCCATAAGCGGCACCATTTTTGTTTTCTTAATGATTTTATAACCCAACCAGAGAAGTAAGAAAATAGGTAGACCAATGTAGGTAGCCAGTATTTCCGCCCAGCCAATCTGATGTCCGAAAAAAAGAGTCTGTCCAAGAATGAAAACCACAAAAAATAACAGTGTGATAACCGGGCCCAGAGGGTACCATTTGGCTTTAAACGGCAATTCATTTAGATCTCGGCCTTGTGCTACATATGCTTTACGGAAGCGGTAATGACTAGCGGCAATCCCGAACCATTTGATAAATCCGGTAAGGGCTGAAGCATTTATCAGCCAAATAAAAACGGAACCATTTCCAAAAAGGGAAGCCAAAAAAGAGACTAGTCCTATAATTGCCGTTGCACAGAGCGCCAACATGGGAATTCCCTTCCGATTAAGACTAGCAAAGATTCGTGGTGCCTTCCCTTCTTTTGCTAAAGCCCAAAGCATACGTGAAGAAGCATACATTGCTGAATTTGCAGCTGATAATACAGAGGTAAGAAGCACTGCATTCATTACGGAAGCGGCAAATGCCAACCCAGCTCTCTGAAGAACGAGCGTGAAAGGGCTGATAGATACATTTTCAACGCCGGATTTAAGCAGGTTTGGATCCGTATAAGGGATAATCAAACCGATAACAAAAATCGTCAGCACGTAGAAAATAAGGATGCGCCAGAAGATTGACCGGATCGCTTTCGGCACGTTTTTCGATGGATTTTCGGTTTCACCTGCGGCCGTCGCAATCACTTCTGTTCCCTGGAACGAAAAGCCGGCGATGAGCACTACACTAAAGATAGATATAAGCCCGCCATGGAAAGGAGCATCCCCTTGGGTAAAGTTACTGAACCCGACCGCATGCCCTCCCATAATTCCAAAAATCATGGCAACCCCAATAACGAGAAACACGATGATCGAAATGACCTTAATACCGGCAAACCAGTATTCACTTTCACCATAAGCCTTGACTGATAAAACATTTAAGATTAGCAACAAACCGAGAAATAGTGCGCTCCACAATATGGAAGGTGAGTCTGGAAACCAATACTTCATAATAAGGGTAGAGGCCACCAAGTCTGCAGGAACCGTTATCGCAGTTGTATACCAATAGTTCCAACCTAACGCAAAGCCTAACGCAGGATCAATATACTTTGATGCATATATATCAAAGGCCCCCGGGACCGGTAAGAAGGCCGATAGCTCCCCTAAACTATTCATGACAAAATAGACCATGATACCGACCAGTATGTATGCAGCAAGCGCTCCTCCCGGCCCCGCAGTGCTAATCGTCGATCCGCTGGATACAAACAATCCAGTTCCAATAGCGCCGCCAATGGCCATCATCGTTAAATGTCTGGATTTCAGCTTCCTTTGTAATGATGATTTTTGATTTCGACCTTCTAGGGTATTGCTTATCTCCGCTTCTAATTTCCCCATAGTGTATCCCCCTGTTTACTCATAGTTCACATACAATTGGTATGCAGGCTCACCTTGTTGTTCTTTTTAATTTTTAAAATTTTCTGTCAACCAACAAAATACCTCTGCCTTCCACTTATAATTCAGCCGAGAAAATGCTATAAGCACTTCCCCGCATTAATATTATTTGAGTAAAGATGAAGTTAACATAATTTATACTTTTCCAACTTGCGATATAGAGTAGAGAGGCTAATCTGTAGTTCCCTGGCAATCTGTTCTTTGTCATCTCGATATTTTTCAGCCAGGAAATAGCTCTGGATTACGTCTTTTTCATATTCTGAAATCATTTGTTCTAAGCTTAATCCACTACACTCAACAGAGAGATGATCCTGTTGAAAGAGATAGTCAGGTAAATCTTGAAAGCCCACAATATCCGATTCGGCCATATTCACCATATATTCAACTGCGTTTTCCAATTGCCGTATATTCCCAGGCCAATCATAACGAATGAGCCACCGTTCCAGCATGGGGTCAAGTCTCAGTGGATTCCTTTGCATGATCATACAATGTTTACGAATGAAATGTTCGAGATACAAAGCAATATCATCACGCCGCTTTTTCAATGGTTTGGTATGGAGAGGGAGGACATTGAGACGATAATATAAATCCTCGCGAAAGGTTCCGTTTTTCACCATTTCCTCCAGGTTGCGGTGAGTGGCCGCAATCACCCGTACATTAATCTCGATCGCTTTATTACCACCGATTCTTTCAATCTCTTTTTCCTGTAAAACCCGTAATAACTTTGGCTGCAAGAAAAGCGGCATATCTCCAATTTCATCAAGAAAAATGGTTCCGTTGTGCGCTAATTCGAATTTCCCCATTTTCCCATTCCGCCTTGAGCCAGTAAATGATCCGCCCTCATATCCAAACAATTCACTTTCTAACAAGCTTTCAGGTATGGCAGCGCAATTAACTGCTACAAAAGAATGCATTCGGCGCTTGCTTTCAAAATGAATCGCCTTAGCCAATAATTCCTTCCCCGTACCACTATCTCCCCTAATCAACACTGTGGATGGGCTGTTGACAATCCTTTTTGCTTTTTTAATAACATCTTGAAGCCCGGAATCTTTACCAAGAATGTGTTCAAAAGTAATGGATTTCGGGGGCGTCGGTATATCTTCTTGAATTTTGCAACCCTGTTCTTTACCAAGGTCCAGCATTGCTAATTTATTGACCAGCAATGTACTAACATTGCTTAAAAACTGTATTAGGTTCTCTGATTCTAAAACCATTTTCTCCTTTTGTTCAAGGGAAAAACCAATCATGCCGATGACGCCAACCGGTTTATCTTGCTTTACAATAGGAAACCCAATGGTCGCGAGCTCTTTGCATTGATTCACGAATTTACAACTCCTACATTGCGACTCATTTTTTTTCACATCGTAAACCACTCCAGGCTCCCCTGTTTCCAATATCATTCTGAAAAAGGAGCCTTCCGGAGCCGTTTTGCCAATGAGGTCTTTATAGTAGCCGGTTCCGCTAATGCGAACGCCCTTTTCATCAAGCACCGTTATATCCAGACCAAGGATTCCTGCCGTGTTCTCAGCGTAATCTTGAATAAATTCTTGTATGCCGATAAAGCCTGCCATATTATCCTCCTCTGCTATAGTGCTATATGAAATAATTCTATAATAAAATAAATTTCTACGCTTTGCACAAAGAGGAAACAGCTTTTTCTATACCACCCAACGCATTTTTCAACATCGAACGCGGGCAAGCTATATTAAGTCGCATAAACCCTTCACCTTCCATACCGAAGATCTGCCCTTCATTCATCGCAACCCTTGCTTGGCGCAACATAAATTGATCCATTTCTTCAACTCCCAATTCTCGGCAATCAAGCCATACAAGGTATGAGCCTTCAGGCTGAATGACTTTGATTTGCGGGATGTTTTTGCTGAAATAACTCAGAGTGAACTCCAGATTCCCCTGCAAATATTCGAGGAGCTGATCCAGCCATTCTTCTCCATGGCGGTACGCAGCCTCTAACGCAACAACACCAAATATGTTCGGTGAACCAATGGATAATGTATTAAGTTCTCTGTCATACCTTTCACGCAGTTGCTGGTTTGGAATAATGATGCTTGACGTCTGCACACCCATTAAGTTAAAAGTTTTGCTTGGAGCAATGCAGGTAAGAGAATGATTCGCAAACTCTTCTGAAATAGAGGCAAAAGGAATATGGGTATGTGTTTTATAAACAAAATCAAAATGAATTTCATCTGCGACAACGAGAATGTTGTGCTTCATACAAAGCTGCCCCAGTCTCGTCAATTCTTCTCTGCTCCATACCCTTCCGATTGGGTTATGGGGACTACATAGAATCAACATTTTCACTTTTGAATCCATCTTTGCCTCTAGGTCTTCGAAATCTATTAAATAACGCCCATTTTCAAGCTTAAGCGGGTTGTTTACAATTTCACGGCCGTTCGCTTTGATAACGCGGGCAAAATGATGGTAAACTGGCGGTTGGATAATAATCTTGTCCCCTGTCTGCGTGAAGGACTGAATCGCCAACGATAGGGCTGGAATCACACCTGGGCTGTGGGTAATCCATTCTTTCTCAACGGACCATCGATGTCTTCTTTTCAGCCAACCAACAATGGATTCTATATATGATTCCGGTCTAAGCATGTAGCCATAAACACCGTGCTCCACACGTTGTTTTAATGCTTCGATGATAGGTTGTGGAGACTGAAAATCCATATCGGCCACCCACATCGGTATAACATCCTTTACGCCGAAATGATTTTCAAGATCATCCCACTTTTCGCAGTCAGTGCCCAGTCGACGGATTTCTTGGTCAAAGTTATATTTCATCGAGTATCTCTCCTTCTCATGTTTGCTTGTGTATCCTGCCTTTTATATAAGCAATTGTCATGCCAACTCATTTCTCTTATAAAATCTTCTTATTTTCATAGAATATCTTATTTGAATTCCCTAATACCGCGGTCATTTTTTTAAACCCTTTCATCCTAAACATTAGCACTTTTGCAATCTTAGGAAATATTTTCTTATAGATGATAAAATCAAAACATTTCATCAAGATTTCTGGTAGGTCACAACTTCTTCCGTTTCCGCCATTCCTCATACCCACCTACAAGGCTTTGTACTTCTTTAAAACCATGAACTTGCAGAAGGCTTGCAGCTATGGCTGATCTTCCTCCGGATTTGCAATAAACCAAAATTGGTTTATCATGCGGGAGGTTAGATGCCTGTTCTTGTAAATGGCCAAGCATGACATGATTAGCTTGTGGAAAATGGCCTTCCTGCCATTCGGCCATGCTTCGGACATCTAGCACATAGATGCTTTCTGTTTGAATGGCGTCATCTATCATGTCCATTGTCACTTCTTCATATTTCATAACACGTGAATCAGAATCGCCAGCCTGCTCAATGATATATGGATCCAATGTTGCAATGACGCGATCCAAGCCAATAGACTGGAGATCTTTTACAATACCTGCAACATCATCATTGCTTGCCAGAAGATATATAGGCAAGTCATAATCCAACAGCCACCCCGCCCACGTTACAAATGATTTGTTATATGGGATATTAATTGAGCCTCGTATATGCTTGGAGGCAAATGCACTGGCCGGACGCGTATCCAAGACTATTCCCTGTTCCGACCATTCCTGCACAATATCTATTGACCCCACCATAGGAAGTGGCGCTGATATCCTTCGGATTTGTTGCGCTCCATCTTTATTCAACCGCTTCATCATTGAAAAATAAGGGGGCGCCTCAGGCTGCCCAGCCAACAGCGCTTCAACAAAGAGATTTTCATCATTATATTGCAGTGCCCAATTTGTCCGTTTTTCATATCCGATGGTTGACGACGGGATCGCACCTAGCGCTTTACCACAGGCACTGCCCGCCCCATGCCCTGGCCATACTTGCAAATAATCTGGAAAGTTTTTAAATTGTTGCAATGACCGATACATCATGCGTGCCATTTTTTCTGAGGAACCATGTACCCCTACGGCTTTTTCTAATAAGTCGGGACGCCCCACATCACCCACAAATACAAAGTCCCCGGTAAATATGCCGAGCGGATCCTTGGTAGATGCACCCCCATCTGTTACGAGCAGCGATATATGCTCAGGTGTGTGTCCTGGCGTATGTACCACCTCAAAATGGATATTTCCAATGGCAAATACATCTCCATTTCTCAGAAAGCGGTGGTCATACCCAGTTGCGTACTCATATTTCCAGTCCGGCCTCCCTTCATCAGACAAATACAATGTCGTTTCAAGCCTGGAAGCCAGCTCCAGCGAACCAGACAAAAAATCTGCATGGATGTGTGTTTCCGTTACGCCTACGATTCTCACACCATGTGCTCTTGCCGTTTTTATGTAAGGTTCTATATTACGTGACGGATCGACAATGATCGCTTCACCGGTAGCCTGACATCCCACAAGGTATGAAGCTTGAGCCAGTTTCTCATCATAAAAATACTTTAATAGCATGAATCCTTCTCCTTTCAAGCACCTCGGATACTTATGTTTTGTTATGGCTTTTACATCTTTCCTTTAAGCATTCCGTTCCAATACATAACGGGAAGCAAGTTTTTCTTCAATAAATACATACTGAACCTCTCACGGGATTGATCGATGGGAAAGGTTTCTTGCGGCTGTAAATCATAATTGAACTCAGCCAGTATAAGCCGCCCATATCCGGTAACAAGCGGACATGATGTATAGCCGTCATATTTATGAACCATAAGTTTGGCACGCATCCGATGAAGCAAATTTTTCACAAGCACGGGCGCTTGTTTGCGAATCGCAGCCCCCGTTTTCGATGTAGGCAGGTTTGTGCAATCCCCTATGCCAAATACATTGTCATAGTGTTGATGCTGAAGAGTATATTTGTCCACATTCAGCCACCCATTACTTGCCGCGAGCGAACTATTCTTGATAAAATCAGGAGCGCTCATCGGTGGTACCACATGTATCATGTCATAATGCATATTCACGCGCTCTTCCGTGTCCAGGTTTTCAAATGTCGCTCGCTTCTTCTCACCATCAATTTCAATAAGATGATGCATAAAATATGTCTCTATTTCTTTGCGTTCAATTATTTTATTAAGTGCCTGTTCATATTTTTTTACATTGAATATGGATGGGTTCCCTGAAACGAAAATAACTGAAGATTGCTCGCGAACTCCTGATTTTCTGAAATAGTCTTCTGCCATATACATAATTTTTTGAGGAGCACCACCGCATTTTACCGGCGTGTTCGGGTTGGTGAAAATGGAAGTCCCCCCCTTGAAGTTTCTGATCGCCTCCCAAGTGCCATCAACATAATCATAAGAGTAATTACTACATACACCATTCTTTCCAATACTCTCTTTTAAACCTTTAATTTTATGCCAGTCAATTTGAATCCCGGCTGCGACAACTAGATATTCATAGTGCAGTTTCTTTCCGGATGCTGTTACAACAGCATTTTCATCGGGCTCAAAAGTGGTTATCGCATCCTGTACCCACACTGCTCCGCTCGGAATAACGGATGCTTCCTCCCTTTGTGTTACGGTTTTGTCAGCTACGCCAGCTCCCACAAGTGTCCATAATGGCTGATAATAATGTTTCGTCGCAGGATCAATGATTGCAATGTTTCCGCTCAGAGTACGTGATTCACGCAAGAGACGAGCTGCGACCGTAATCCCGGCACTGCCACCCCCTACAATCAAAATTTTGTAATGGATTTCATCCTTCATCTTTGCCATTCTAAGCACCTCATCTCAATTTTATAAAGTAGCTCACCAATCTAACCCTTCAGCATTAATGATTATCTTTTTAATTTCCCACTTTCTACGATTTGATTGAGAAACTGTTCAACCTCTTCCTGGCTTTTTCCGATTTTACTTACAAAGCGATTAAGTTCCTTCCCTTCTTGAAAAGCAATGAAGCTTGGGATTCCATACACATCTAACTTCTCTAATAGTTCCGGAAAATGGTCTCGATTTACTGCGATCATATCTATTTTTTCTTTATACGCTTCTTCTACAATTGGCATGAATAAATTGGTATTCTGACAGTCCGGGCACCATTCAACATAAAATTTGGCTACAACCGGTTTTGTTGATAAAATCGCCTCATCAAACTCTTGCTCAGTTTTGATCTCTTTCATTATTACAATCCTCCCTATATTTTGTTCTCAACGTTATACTGATTGTCTCCATTACTTGATCGCTCTTGCATCAAGATATCTTTCGCAATCCAGAGCAGCCATACAACCACTTCCTGCATCAGTAATTGCATGGCCGTATTTATGATCTTGTACCAGGATTCACGATGATATATTCCATACCGTCCGTAAATTGATCCATATCCGCAGATCAAACCTAGTACGAATCCGACAATAGTTCCTGAAACAATGGAGAAGAGTACTTTAATAGTCGTCATTCTCTCCGAGACTCTTACCAAATAGTTGGCTATTCAGCTCTCCCTCCTTTCTTGATTTACTCTTATTTATATAAGCAAAAACCATGCCAACTAATTTCTCCTGTAAAACCGCTTGTTTTACACACCCCGCACTTTATTAATTCTCAATTTTGCCACCATTCCCCTTAAAAAGACTTTCTCATCAAGCTTGATGCCTTCTTAAGAATGGGAACTACTTTTGCACCTGTAATAAAATCAACTTGTATAAAATGGTTCATTAACATATCGGTTATCGTTTAACTGAAAAAGGATACATAAACAATGTTATTGTGTTACTTCTGATGAAAGAAAAAATCGCCCTCAATTTATTCAGGCGATTTAACGTTACTGGTATTGTAGATTTTAAAGCTGGATGTATACTGTCGTCCTTCAGTTCAATCCTAAGCCAGGACAAAATTGAGCTGGATAGGTCTTATATGAACAGAATTTGCGGCTAACTTCTGACTTGCTTCCATACATCACCTTTATCTTCAAAAAGCTATATTGGACATCTTCCTTTTGGTATCACTCTTTATCGCTCACGAAGCTGACTATATGACTAACCCTTAATCCAACTTAAAACGTTTGACTTCTCGCATAAATTCTTTGCCGCTTTTTTGCCATAGAAAAATCCCCTACATGTAAACTGTTAAGAACAGCCTACCTGTAGGGGATCATACAAATTCCCGCGTTTTCTTATTTCAAGTCTTCAATCGAATCAATATCGACGTAATCCGGTACGACCAGACCAAGCTTTGTTCCTTTTAAGTTAGGTCCAAGGTCAACTATTTCATCTTTATACTTATTATAGTATTCAAGATGTGTTCCCGGGAGCCATGCAGCTACCATTGCGTCCGCACTTCCGTTTGCAACGCCAGCAAACATTGGCCCCACTTCGACCTGACTCAATGTTACATCATAGCCATTCTGCTCCAGTACCTTGCCAATCACATTCGTACTGGCGATTTCAGTGTCCCAAGCAACATAAACCAGTTTGATTTTTTTACCATTTCCTGATTCAGCACCCTTGGTCCATTCGGATACTTTGTCCTGATTTTCCTTTATCCATTTTTCTGCTGCTTCTGAAGGAGTCATACCTTCAGTAACCTTGACCATTACATCTTCCATATCTTTAGTATCCCAGAAGAATTGATCAAGAATTTTATAAGCGCCAGGGGCATCTTGTTCGAGGCCTTTTCTGGCAATCGAATTAATATTTTCAGCTTTACCGAAGTCTCCCTTCGGATCTTTGAGATATTTCAAGTCATATTTCGAGAACATCCAATGCGGTGACCATCCTGTAACGACGATTGGTTCTTTTTTATCAATTGCTTTTTTCAATTCTGCAACCATCGCTGCCGATGACCCTTCAACCACTTTCCAATCATCCAGCTTATAATCATCCATTGCCGTTTTAGTCAACTTCATTATCCCTGCTCCAGGTTCAATTCCGATGATTTCATAATTTGCCTTGGCAGCAAGACTGTTTTCATCCCCGTTCACAGCTTTTTCTTTTGTAAAAGCACCGAATAGTGCAGTACCCACAACAAGTAAAGCCAATATTGTAAAAATGATTTTCCTGCTAACGATATGTTCGTAAGCTGGTTTACGAAGGTTTTGCGTGATACGATCTAAAATGATTGCAATGATTACGATGGATAATCCTGCTTCAAATCCTTGCCCAACATTAATTTGGCTGACAGCCCTGTAGACATCAGCACCAAGTCCGGGTGCTCCAACCAATGAGGCTGTAACAACCATTGACAGTGCGAGCATGATGCTTTGGTTAACTCCTGCCATGATCGTTGGAGTAGCCAATGGTATTTGAACCTTGAATAACTTTTGGCTGCTGGTGGAACCAAAAGCATCCGATGCCTCGATCAAATCATTAGGCACTTCCTGAATCCCAAGATTGGTCATTCGGATCGTCGGTGCGATAGCGAAAATGAATGACGCAATGATCCCAGGCACTACCCCTATTCCAAAGAATAATATCGAAGGGATCAAATAAACGAATGCAGGCATCGTTTGCATGAAATCCAAGATTGGGGTTACGATATTGCGCACGGTTTTATTTTGTGCACACCATATTCCGATCGGTATCCCGATCACTATCGTTAAAGCTCCTGACAATATAACGATTGCCAGAGTTTGGATACTTGATTCCCAATAACCCAGATTATCAATCAATAGCAAGCTGATGAATGCAAATACTCCTAATGGCCATTTGCTTGTATAAGTAACTAAAAGGGTCAGGACGATGATTAAAACAATCGAAGGTCCTGCACTCATTACATCGACCAAGATATTCAAAAGACCCTCGATTACATCCGTAATAAATGTAAATAATCCAGCAAATACAATAGTTATCCAATCCACTAAAGAATCGACCCAAGCTCCTAGTGGGATTTTCGGCATATTCATTGAATTATTCACTCTCCATTTCATTCAAGGAATCTTTATTCCCGGCCAAAGCACCAATAACGGCACCGCGAAGAAGGATTCCTTTAATTCTGTTCTGATCATCGATGACTGAGATTGGCAAGCTTGAAGTCGCCATCACATCCATGAGGTTTCCAAGTAATTCATCCTCTTTTACAGTTGGGATATCAGTTGACATCACTTCTGAGATCGATTGGTTATTGCTCATTGCCTGACGAGCCTGTTCAGCAGTCACGGCCCCCAATAACTTCTGCTTTCTATCCACAACAAAAATGCTGGAATACCCTTGTTTACGCATGATTTCCAAGGCAACCCTCGGACCTCTGTCCACCGCGATCTTCTCTGGGCGTATCATCACATGAGACGCTGTCAATACTTTTGATAGATCAACATCTTCCACAAACTTCTCGACGAATTCATTGGCTGGATTCATCATGATTTGTTCAGGGGTTCCCAATTGAATTACACTTCCATCTTTCATGAGGGCAATTCTATCCCCTATTCTTAATGCTTCATCAAGATCATGTGTAATGAAAATGATCGTTTTTTTATACTGATCTTGGATTTGGATCAGTTCATCCTGCATATCCTTGCGAATCAATGGATCAAGGGCACTGAAGGCTTCATCCATCAATAATATGTCCGTATCACTTGCGAGCGCCCGGGCTAACCCAACCCTTTGCTGCATACCGCCGCTAAGCTGTGATGGCAGTTGATTTTCGTAGCCTTTCAATCCAACGGCCTCAAGTGCCTTCATCGCATTTTCATGACGTTTCGCTGGATCCACTTTTTGAATTTCGAGCCCGAATTCGGCGTTTTCCAATATCGTTTTATGCGGAAATAAAGCAAAGTTCTGAAAGACCATGCTTATTTTCTTTTGTCTGACTTCCCTTAAGCGGGCCGCGTTCATCTTCACGATATCTTCATCATCAATTAAGATTTCACCCAATGTCGGATCGATCAAACGATTGAACATGCGGATCAAAGTGGATTTCCCGCTTCCTGACAAGCCCATGATAACAAAAATCTCGCCGGGATAAATCTCGAAATTAACATTATTCACTCCGACCGTTTGTCCTGTTTCTTTCAAGATTTCTTTTTTCGTTTTGCCTTGCTTCAATAAGTCTGTTGCTGCTTTTGGAGATTTGCCAAAAATTTTCGAGACATTTCTGACTTCTACATACGGCTTCATCAATTCACCTCATTCTAATAGTTGCCCATATGATATTCAGTTTTGCTGAATTCCCCCGTTTTATGCGAGTGGATTAATAATGCACAAGTACCTTGAAATAACGAAATTCCACCCCTATCTTTTTAAAAGCGGAAGTGACACATACTCAGTGGCACAGGGCATAACGTGCATAGAAAAAATAATCTATATTTATTATTCCCAAGAAGCAGTTCTTTACTTGGATTATATATGTGTGATTAATTGAGCATTTCAAGTAGGGAAAAAGAGGTGCAATCACAACTGAGGAAACTAGCAGGCACAACCTATACCAACTGTAATATAAACGATTTCCACTTAGAGTTTTGTCCGGATGATGGACATACGACTACCCTCTAAAGTACTTCATTTCCTTAACCAGGTAGAATGATACTTGCAGTGCAGTATAACACCAAAACGCATAGAAATATGATTATGGGTTCCCAATGTGTCTAATTTGAGCATTTCAAGTAGGGAAAGAGGGTGCAATACAACTGAGGAAACTAACAGGCACAGCATATATCAACTGAAATATAATGGTTTTTATTTTTTAGAGTTTTGGCCATCCCCATCACACGGAATAAACCGTTCTCTCTAAAGCACTTCATTACCTTAACAAACAATGAATATAAATTCAAATGATGTGCGGCGGAATTGTTGAGTATATATGTTAAGATCGTGCCTCATATGAAAGTGGCACCATCCTTCTATAAACATTGATTTATCAACGGTTAAAGCAAAAAATGCGATATTGAAAATATATTTCCAGACACACGATTTATCATTTTTTTATAAATGTGAAATTATCTCACAATTGAATACTCTTTACGAACAAAACCAGAAGTACGAAAAAGAGCGTGAAGCGCACGGTACGACAGAATCGTTGGCTCGCTTGGTGAAACCAGCTACAATTTGACACAATCAGTCGCTCTTTTTTTGTATATCATCACTAATCTAACAGCAGGGAAAAACCATGGACATGAAATACCTGCTGCCCCTGGCTGACATCCTGGATCACTACGTAACGATTCTCAGGAGCATGGATGAACAGCATAATAAGCACGTTTTTCGTAGCGTAAATCAACAGTTGCTGCACTTTTCCCTAACTTAGCCATAAACTTCTTAAACATTTGGTTCATTTCTCTTTTAATTTCCATTAGTCTGATAATTCTACTTTCAATTAAATCTCTATCAATTTATACAAATATACAGCTCTTAAAGTTTCATTTACATTCCAAGATTGTCCTCTTGAATATTATGTGTCAATAAAATATTATCCATGGAAGAATGACCCATTCAATTATATTAGTAATTGCATATTATGAGCTTACACTAACTAATGGGAGTATTCGCTTTATTAAACGACCCCTTGCTATTTGGTAAATCGAAACTGGATCAATGGTGAAGCAATCGATAACCTTTGTTCTCCATATAGAAGATAATAAGTGTTTTTTAATGTTTGTATACTCGATTTGTATACAAGCCTATGTATTTCCCTGATAAAATCGTTCTGATTTTCCAAGTAAAAATGCATTCATACAGGAATAGATAATTTCATAATGAAGACCCACCAAATAAAATCTTCATTCTCTTGGATGATTGCTGATTGTATAAAACTTTTTAATGAAAAGCTAAAAAACGCAACGGTGAGCGTAACTTGTAAAAAGCGGTCTTACCAAAGGAGGATTGATGGAGATTTATCCATTAAAGAGAGAAAAATTAGAATCGAATTCTTTTTTTGAAATAGACAAAAGCATGACTCCAATCCCTTTTACTTGTAAATCATGTGGGGAAACTTTTGATGAATCTCTTATGAAAATAGAATTGAATGTATGTCCGAAATGCCATTATCACCACCCGGTTTCAGCTTATGACCGCATTTCAATGCTTACAGATAGTGGTTCTTTTTCGGAATTCAATAAAAGTTTAATTTCCGTTGACCCGCTGAACTTCCCTGAATATAAAGATAAATTAATTTCTGATATGAATAAGACTGCATTAAATGATGCGGTTATTACTGGGGAAGCTTCCATAGGTGGCTATCCAATTGTGATTGGTGTCATGGATTCTCGTTTCCGTATGGGTAGTATGGGCTCAGCAGTCGGCGAAAAAATCACAAGAGCCATTGAGGAATCAATAAAAACACGAAAACCATTTATATTGTTTTCGGCAAGCGGCGGAGCTCGTATGCAAGAAGGAATTCTTAGCCTCATGCAGATGGCTAAAACGAGTGTTGCTTTAGAACAACTAAACTACGAAAAAATCCTTTTCGTATCCGTTTTAACGAATCCTACAACGGGTGGAGTTTCTGCTAGCTTCGCTTCATTAGGTGATATCAATATTGCCGAACCACAAGCTTTAATTGGCTTTGCAGGAAGACGCATAATTGAACAGACGATAAGAGAAGAACTTCCGGAAAATTTCCAAACCTCTGAATTTTTATTGGAGCATGGGCAACTGGATATGGTTGTAAATAGGAGTGAATTAAAACAATCATTAACAACCATTTTAAAAATCCATCATCTCGACTTCAGGGAGTGTTTTAAACGATGAACTTGCAAGTATTAAAACAACTTGAAAATCAAATTGCTGAATTGAAAGAGGTGTCTACAAAGCATAATCTTGACTTTAACGAAGCAATAAATAATCTTGAGCAAAAAGTCAATGAAATCAAAATTCATCTTAACGAGAATATGGAAGTTTGGGATAAAATTCAACTAACCAGAATTCAACAACGCCCTACTACTTTAGATTATATCCACCATATTTTTGAAGACTTTATTGAACTTCATGGTGACAGACTTTATGGGGAAGATCCTGCATTGGTTTCAGGAATAGCTACCTTCGAAGGAATGCCCATAACTGTCTTAGGAAATCAAAAAGGTAAAAATACTAAAGACAATATCTATCGTCGTTTTGGCATGTCGCAACCTGAAGGCTACAGAAAATCCCTAAGAATTATGCAACAAGCCAATAAGTTCAATCGCCCCATCGTCACATTTATCAACACGGCAGGAGCCTTCCCGGGTCGTGAAGCCGAAGAACGCGGACAATCTCAAGCTATCGCCCTCAATCTTCGTGAAATGGCAAGTTTTGGAGTGCCTATCATCTGTTTTGTAGTTGGTGAAGGTGGGAGTGGTGGTGCATTGGCTCTTGGTATCGGCAATCGAATCTATATGCTAGAAAACACATTTTATTCGGTTATTTCACCTGAAGGAGCAGCAGCACTATTATGGAAGGATGCCACACAAGCAAAACGAGCAGCTGAAGCATTGAAAATTACGGCTAAGGATTTGATGGAACTAGGGGTGATTGATGAGATCATCAAAGAACCTGTAGGAGGAGCACATATTGACATCCCACTTCAATCGCACTTTATCAAAGAAACCTTACGAAAAGCATTACAAGAACTTGGTCAATTAGATAAACGCATACTACGCCAACAACGTTTTGATAAGTTCCGAAAAATCGGTGAGTATATAGAAGAAAGGACATTTAAATAAGTAGATGAACAATTAATTCCGAACATGTTCATAGACCATTTGATATAGACGTTAGACTCAACATTTTGTAATGCAAATTATAGTGTCCATTCTTTCCTCCCCAATTACACCTGAATTATTTTATATCCTTTTGTTACATTATTCATGGCCATGCCAAATAACCCTCCAAACCCTTTCAGGGTTTATCTCTGTTTTACAAAAACGTTAACTAGGCTATATCAAGGAAATCTCTTGCCTTTTTAACAAAGCATAAATTCAATGAACCTCCTCCGACTTTAATCGAACTACTTCACGTTTTAAATGTTTGTCCCTTTTCACCAATAGAAAAATCCCCTCCTAGGTAGATTATCTAGGAGGAGATAAAAAAGGCATATCCCTTAAATGAAATTGATAATATGCGTATTGATTCAATCATCTCCAACAGTTACTTCGGCTCAATCAACTGGCATCAACTTCAAATAATTGTTTATTTTGTTTCTTTGGCGGTAAGGAACCTTGTCATTTCAAGGCTGCTAACTTTCTTAAAAAAGAAAAGCTGTATTTTTCAATAATTAATCCTAACAAATTATTAAAGAAGTCTTATGTCTATTTTGCATTCCTATGTTCATCAAAATCGATTTGGCATTCCTCCAGCGGAATTACTTTTGTTTTCTTAATGAACTTATATCCAAGCCACATTATCAAAAAGAATGGGATGCCAAGATAGGCAGCAATCACACTTGCCCAGTTTATGCCATCGCCAAGAAAGGCTTGATAGTTTTGCGCCAATAAAACGAAAAAGCAAAGTGTAAAGGCAAATATCGGTCCGAAAGGAAACCATTTTGATTTATAGGGAAGATCGTCCAGCGAATACCCTTGGGCTATGTAAGCCTTTCTAAACCGATAATGGCTTGCCGCTATACCCAGCCAAAATATAAATCCAGTGACTCCAACCGCATTCATAAGCCAAATATAAATAACTCCATCACCGAAAATAGAAGCAAAAAAGGCCAACATCCCTACAAGTGAAGTGACAATCAGTCCCCAAATGGGAACGCCACGCTTGTTAAGCTTCCCGAAAATCCGCGGTGCCAGGCCTTCTTTTGCCATTGAGTACAACATTCGGCTTGTCACGTAAAGACTTGAATTACCAGCGGATAATACGGCTGTCAAAATGATGGCATTCATCACGGAAGCAGCAAATGCCAGTCCCACTTTTTCAAACACCATCGTAAACGGGCTAACCATGATTGTATGTCCCTGCAGATTGCCATTCGTATAGGGAACGATCAATCCAATAACAACTATGGCCAGGATGTAAAAGAGGAAGATTCTCCAAAAAATGCTGCGAACTGCACGAGGTACATTTTTTGCCGGGTCTTCACTTTCACCGGCTGCAACACCGACTATTTCTGTACCTTGAAAAGAAAATCCAGCAGCAATGAAGATGCCCAATGTTGCCAAAAAACCACCGGCAAACGGAGCGTCACCAACTGTGAAGTTTTTAAAACCAATCGCTTCTCCATTCATAATTCCGAATATCATCAATATTCCGACAACGATAAAAATGATGATGGTTGCGACTTTAATGAGGGAAAACCAATATTCCCCTTCGCCATATCCTTTAACAGATACGTAATTCAATAAGAATATCAAAACTAAAAACAAAGAACTCCATAAAAAAGACGAGCTGTCAGGAAACCAAAACTTCATTACCATCGTTGCCGCAGATAGTTCCGCGGCAAGAGTCATCGCCCAAGTGAACCAATAGTTCCAACCAAGCGCAAACCCTAATGCCGGATCAATGAAACGTATAGCATAGGTACTGAAGGCTCCGCTGACTGGCATAAATGATGCCAGTTCCCCGAGGCTTGTCATAATAAAATACACCATTATACCGATTACGGCGTAGGCGACCAGAGCACCGCCAGGCCCTGCAGAGTGAATGGCCGGCCCGCTTCCGAGAAACAGTCCTGTTCCAATTGCACCGCCCAGCGAAATCATCGTAAGGTGGCGCGCTTTCAGCTTCCTTTGTAAAGTATTTGACGGCTGGTTTTGTTCATTTATGACAGGTGGTTGCAATTGCCGATTTTCCAAATTAGATTCCCCTCCAAAAATGCATATTTAATCGAGCACGAATAGGTAAAGCCGATCATTCCATCAATGGTCATTTCCTGCATTTATTACTATTTAAAGGTCATTTTAATGCCGGGACCTTTTTGGATTTCTGGGATCTATGTTGCATTTACATAACGATGTTAGGCTTAAAACCCAAGTCAAAGGGCTATAAGCCTAACGTTTATTCGGATATTCCGCACTTCATATTAAGTTGTAGGCAAACTCCTATTAATAAATGAATTCCAATCGATTTGATGTAACCAGCTCGCCGTTGCTTCGATATCTTTTGAAAAGATACGATCTTGTGTAATGCTTGGAATGAGCTTTCTTGCTTCCGTATAAAACTCTTTTGTAAACGGAGCCATCTTTTCGATTCCGCGGTATTCTACCGCTTGTAACGCACAAATGAGTTCAATCGCCAAAACGCGGCGAACGTTTTGAATGATTTGATGTGCGTGTCGGGACCCAATCGTTCCCATGCTTACATGATCTTCCTGGTTCGCTGAAGATGGAATGGAATCCACGCTTGCAGGATGTGCGAGTGTTTTATTCTCAGAGACGAGTGAAGCTGCACAATATTGCATGATCATCGCTCCCGACTGCAAGCCAGGCGACGGACTTAAGAATGGCGGTAAATCATTCAGCTGAGGATTGACGAGTCGCTCAATGCGGCGCTCTGAAATGTTCGCAAGCTCGGCAACAGCTATTTTCATGAAGTCCATCGCAAATGCAATCGGCTGGCCATGGAAGTTACCCCCTGAAATAACCTTTTCCCCATCGTCAAAAATAAGCGGATTATCCGTCGCCGCATTCATTTCGATCTCCAATTTCTCTTTTACATAATCAAGAGTTTGCCATGATGCACCATGCACTTGCGGGATGCAGCGGAGCGAATAAGCATCCTGTACCCGCAGTTCTCCTTGCTTGGTGATGAGCTGGCTGCCGCTGATCATGCGAAGGATCCGTTCCGCGACCTCTGTTTGCTGGCGGTAACCGCGTGCAAGATGAACATCCGGATCAAAGGCATCTTCAATGCCGCGTAATCCCTCTAAAGTCAGTGAAGCAATCGCTTCAGTTTGATGGGCCAGCTGTTCAGCTTCAATGTAATTTACTAGGCCCATCCCCGTCATGGCCTGTGTTCCGTTAATTAATGCAAGACCTTCTTTTGCTTTAAGTGTCACTGGAAGAATGCCTTCCTTCGATAAAGCTACGATGGCCTCCATTCGCTCTCCTTTATAAAACACTTCCCCTTCTCCCATCAATACTAGCGCTAAATGGGAAAGCGGCGCCAAGTCCCCACTTGCACCAAGAGAACCTTGCTGAGGGATGACCGGGTGGATATGAGCATTCAAAAGATCGATCAAACGTTCTATGACGACAGGACGGACACCTGAAAACCCTTTTAATAGCGCATTGGCACGGAGAAGGACCATAGCTCTCGAAACCACCTCTGGAAACGGTTCCCCGACTCCGCACGCATGGGAATGAATCAAATTCCACTGTAGCTGCTCTGCGTCCTCAGACTCAATCAATACATCGCTGAACTTTCCAAAACCTGTTGTGATGCCATAGACGACTTTCTTTTGTTTCACGATATTTTCAACCGCTTCCCGGCTTTTTTCCACTTTCTTAACACTTTCGGCAGAAGCCGAGACAAATGCCTCTCCATACAATACTTTTTTCGCTTCTTCAATCGTTAAAGTTTGACCTGTTAACATTATCATTTCCTGCACCCCTATTCTTTTTTTAAACACACAAAAGGAGGCCATATTGACAGACTTATCCAGTCTTTCAATACAGCCCCCTATTTCACTAAAATAACTATAGGCTTTTAATTATTTAAATGTGGTTAATTCCCAAGCCAACGGCTTCATGTTCAAATCCCCGAACAGGTGCTCCAATCGTTCCATACACTGCGACAGCAATCCATTCACCTTCGTCCCCGTTTTCAAACGGCCTGCCCCGAACGATTGCAAACCGAAGGCCCGCAGTCCTCAAAAGGCCGCCAAGCTCGACTTGGCCGCGTGTCACTCCTTGGAGTGCTTCGATGATCGCATGATACAGCGCATGCATTTCACGATACATATCGGGATTGACTAATCCAAGTCTTTTCGCTGATGTCTCAATGGCCGCAACTATTTTCTGCAGCTCCATTGAACCGACTTTACCTTTTCCATAAAGCCAATCCATCCGCTTTAGATCATTCATCAATATGGCTTCTTCCTCTTCGTCCGCAAACGCGTACATGATTGCATGGCGCCCGATTCTTCTGTCGAATTCCTTTGTCATGCAAGTACCTCTTTTACAATTTTCTAAATACACTAATAACTAAATATTATTGTAAGCGGATACAAGCTATTCAGTCAATATATTTTTTGAAAATAAATCTTTCAGGGGATGATTCATCACTCCCCAATGCAGCTTTCTACCTATACAGCCCTCATCAATATTCTTTGAAAACCAGTGAATGCAAGAAAGCGGTAGAAAGTGAGCTAAGCAAGGACGAAACGGCCGAGCCCGCCAACGCGAGCATTACAGATATAATGCCACCTCTCGAAAACGATGTAATCCCGAAAACCAATGCAGCACCTAAACCTGCCCCTACAAAAGAGAACATCATTAAACCTAGGTAATTTACACCTGGTATAGCCACGAGAACCGCAATTAAAAAGGAAGACCGCATAATCGTTTGTACAAAATGAGGAAATCATCGAAAAAGGTGTCCATGATAATTTGCTCCATCAAGACGGAGCATACAAAAATCTAATCCTTGCCCAAACTGTGTAAAAAATTAAAGTTTGTCTAAAAGAAATCCACACATTCATATAACAAGAATAAAGGCCTCCCGACTTTAATCGGAGGCCTTTACTTTATGGAGATATTCATTCATTCGTTTCCAATGCTTCATAAATCGCAGTCACAACACTTCCATAGCTTCCTGTTTTGAAGAGATCGCCAAAAAACTGATTGGAATTGGCTACAGGGTCAACGAGCGGAGAGTGCTTTTTATTGGTTAGTAGCACAATCCCTAAATCCTTCTCCGGATCAATGATCGTGACCGTCCCAGTCCATCCAGTATGGCCGTAGGCACTGTCGCTCGCATAAGGGCTGAACATCCACTCCATGCTAGCATCGCCATTTCGCCTCCACCCAAGTCCATATGTAGGATTCATTGCGGAAGGTGCGACGAATTCATCGATGGTTTTTTGATCAAACAACTTATGTTTACCGTATCCCCCGCCATTCAGCATCACCTGCAGGAGGACGGCCATATCTTGCGTATTGGAGAAAAGACCAGCATGCCCTGAAACTCCCCCCATCGAATAAAAGGCTTTTTCATCATGTACTTCCCCTTGAAGTGTGTATGTGCGGATGTTAGGGAAATCTATCACGCCGTCCCGGGTGTTACCAAGCAATTCAGTTGCAGCAAAATCCATTGGCTTAAAGCCCTTTTGAAGAGGATTGAATTTTGTATTTTTCAAACCAAGCGGCTTGTACAATTCATTTTCAACATAGGTGTCAAGCCGCTTACCTGTTATTTCTTCAACAATGGCGCCAAGCAGCATATAATCGACATCACTGTATACATTCTGTGTTCCGGGTACATATGTGAGCGGTGTTTTGGAAATGAACTGGATGGTTTTATCCCGTTCCTGGGAGTAGAGTTCTTTCGAAACCTTTGGATTATGGTATTGGGGATCAGGTCTAAAGCCTGCTGTATGATGGAGAACATCAATAATCCTCAGATTGTCCTTTCCTTTGATCACATCCTCCTTTGTGTCTTTGAATTCAGGAATGTATTGGTGGACTCTTGCCTGGATATTTAGCTTTCCTTCGCTGACCAATTTCTGAATGGCAAAATTGGTTGCATACATCTTCGTGTTTGAAGCAAGGTCAAATAACGTTTCATTTTCCATTTTCTTAAACTTCTTAAGAGGTGTATGTTCATTATATTTCTGTTTGTATCCATAACTTTCATTTTTGACGATTTTTCCGTCCTTTATGACAATCAGGGCAGCACCAGGAAAACCCGCAGCCACTTCCATTTCAATAAGCTGATCCACCTTTTCCAGCTTTTCAGACGAAAAGCCCGCTTCTTCAGGTTTTTTTGCTTTCTTTAACATGGGATACTGGCTGGCAGTTTCCTTACTCACAGCGGCTTCCTGATTTGGATTTTCATTAGCCAAGGACACGGATGGCGCTAGTAAGGAAAGAGCCAGAATTGAACTAAGTGTGCAGCTTGTCCATATATTCATCATTTTCCACCCCTTTAAAATCGCACTTTAGTAACTAAGGAACAACTTTGTCTTTTGACACCTATCGAAAGACAATTTCTCATTCCGTTCTTTTTTCACCAGGCATCACAATCCCCTAATGCAATAAATCGTGTATCCTTTTCCGTTCCGGGTAGCGATTGGGTATCTTATTCTAAAGTTGATAAATGCGGATATTTTCCAAACCTGGCTAATATTTACCAATAATTCTCAATTTTCAGTATATATGATTTCGAGCATCATTTCAATTTGATATTTATATTTTTAAAATTACATTTCAAAGAGGAAAATCGATTATTAAAATCTTGCGCTCATCAAGGAAAAGCAAGCAACACACTGGAAACAAAGACAGCAGGCGAAATTCCAGCGTTTCGTCTGGTTGGCATTGTGGAAAGTGCCTATCGAACAGCAAGAATTTTGCCTCCTATGCCGCTCATTAAAATAGAAAGTAAGATCAAATCAAAATCTAGCTTTCCGTTGCACAATGTACTTCAGTGAATATGACCCTCAGGATATGTGCTTCAAGCATTACATGTTGTAAGTGAGAACTAGCGATTAAACGCGACCATGAAAATACAATAACGGTGAGTATGCAAAGGCCTCCCACATAAACTGTGGGAGGCCTTCAACTCTAATGATATTCATATGTTGGGTGAGCACTCATTTCTGAATCCCCGTCCCCCTATATTAAGTGATTCTAGGGATGTTTGTATCATGCACCCCATTTATATTAAATAAAGTAAGCAAATGCAATATTATTAAGAAAAGAACAAACCGAACAAAAAAAGCCCTTCTCTTTTGAGATGGCCTATGAGCAATCGCTTAACTTTTAAAAGGCTTTGCTTGATGCTAGTGTATTCTTGATTGTTCGCATACATCGGAATAGGAACGGCCATGTTTGTATGGGAGCTTAAATAAGTTATCCATAACAGCAGTAACACAATCTTCGCAATAAAAATTGACGAACTCCCTACCTTGTTCAAAAATTGGTGTCATCGTATCTATGTCAGCCCATTTAAAACAGTAAATACACATTTGCCTCATGATATATCACTCCTTTAGTATATGGAAATAATTAGTAATAATCAAAAGAAGAATATGTGCTACTTGTTCGACATTATTCTTGAAAAGATATTCTTTCGTAAAAAATTCCTAACATAATAAAGGGAGTAAGGGGAATAAACTGCTATAAAACTATATCCTTCATATACCACTTAAAATGGGCATTAAACCTACCAAAAAACATTATCTTTTCTACCAAGACTTTCTCTTTTAGCAGAAGTTCCCCCCAGGTTTCAAATTTGTGTTTACTCCGTTTGCTGATTGGTAATAACATAATACAACTTTTAACTATAAATCAGAGTAGGGAGTGATATTTATGACAAGGCGTTCCAACAAAACCAAACATAAAGCAAAAACTACTTTGAATAATTTAAAAACTAATATTAAGGAAACATTATTTAATATCACAGACAATCCATCAACATCTGTACAACAATTGGCCTATTATATACAACATCACCCTGATGTAAAAGTCACCAAGAAACAAATGCTTGGAATTCCCTATACCTTCCATAACTTAGAAACAAACGGGTATAATTATTATTTAGAAACCAATAGATCTAAAATTTTGCAGTTGGATGGACATTATCAGGATAAAAAAATGGTATCTTATCGATCATATAGGGATTATCATCAATTAAATGTACCAATTAAAATGCCATAACTAATATTTCCAACCTCTTTAATTAGAGGCTTCCAGACTGTAGACAAACTCGATGAAAATCGAGTTTGTCTACAGCATTTGAGGTCTCCCCTGGATAGGCTTTTCCCGCCCGGAGTCTCGCTCAACCCCCCTTTTGTTACATAAGAAAAAGAGCTGCAAAATGAAGTGAACCCAAAAAGTTAGACACTTTATTTACTTAGGCAGCCTTGAGGGCATGAACCCGGTAATCTACCGGGCTCATGCCTTTTAATTT